>JBATWJ010000050.1:0-7129 GCA_049672545.1 Burkholderiaceae bacterium | reverse complement strand
CACCAAGCGTGGCAGCGGCGAGCGAAGCGCCGGCGCCGCCGCCATCGGCCCTGATCACTGGCGCCCAGGGCAACCTGCTGCGCGACATGCTGGTACGCGCGCTCGGGCTGGCGCTGACGTCGCAGTTGCGGCACGCGCCGGAACTGGCAGACGAAGCCGAAGCGCTGGCGGCCGCCATCCGGCAAGCCGACAGTACCGACGACCTGGCCCGCGCCGCGACGCGCCTGCAGCAGCTGTGCTTCCGCATCGAACAGGATGGGGAAGACATGCAGCAGCAGCAGGAAATGCTGCTGAAGCTGTTCGGCCTTCTGCTCGACAACGTCAAGGAACTGGTGGCCGACGACAGCTGGCTGGCCGGCCAGATCGCCGGCCTGCGCGCGCTGATCGCGCAGCCGGTGCATCCGGCGATGCTGCAGGAAGCCGCGCGCAGCCTGAAGGACATCATCTACAAGCAGGGCACGCTGCAGCAAAGCCTGGGCGAGGCGCGCGCCACCGTCAAGCACATGATGCTCAGCTTCATCGAATGTCTGTCGGTCACCGCCGCCAGCACGCGCGACTACCACCAGAAGATCGAACGCTATTCGGACGCCATCAGCCGCACCGACGACCTGCAGGCCCTGAGCGGCATCCTGCGCGAAGTGCTGCGCGAGACGCTGCTGTTGCAGGGCGAGGCGCTGCGCTCGCGCGACCAGATGCAGCAGGCCGAGCACGAGGTGCAGCAGGCCGACGGCCGCATCCGCACGCTCGAATCGCAGCTGGCGCAGATGAGCGAACTGGTGCGCGAAGACCAGCTGACCGGCAGCCTCAACCGGCGCGGGCTGGAAGACGTGCTGGAGCGCGAACTGGCGCGCGCCGACCGCCGCGGCACGCCGCTGTGCATCGCCCTGCTCGACCTCGACGACTTCAAGCGCATCAACGACACCCACGGCCACGCCGCCGGCGACGAGGCGCTGATCCATCTGGTACGCGTGGTCAAGGACACGCTGCGCACGATGGACGTCATCGCCCGCTTCGGCGGCGAGGAATTCCTGATCCTGCTGCCCGACACGCCGCTGGATTCCGCCTGCGCCACCGTCACCCGCCTGCAGCGCGAACTGACCAAGCGCATCTTCCTGCACAACCATCAGCGCCTGCTGATCACCTTCTCCGCTGGCGTCGCCCTGCGCGCGCCCGGCGAAACGCGCAAGGCGCTGATCGGCCGCGCCGACGCCGCGCTGTACCGGGCCAAGAAGGCTGGCAAGAATCGGGTGGTCAGCGCCGGCTGATACCGCGACGGAGCACCGGACGGCATTCGCCATATCCATATACTCCCACGGCACCTTCCTTAAGCTGCAGTGAATTCCTGCGGTTAAAACACATACTCCGTCTGTAAAGGATTTCGTCCGATCCGTCCAACGCTCGTTATATTTGCCATTGCCGTGCAGACGAGAACCTGACGGTGTGCGGTATCGGAAGATGGGTTTTCCTCGCGGACGACGAGAATGCCACTGGAGAGAATGACGAGTACTTGTTCAATTTGGCATTCACAGCCCTGCTTCCTCTCATGGATAAACAACGAACAAGTGAAGCAGCGCTGCCGAAGAAACCCGGTCCGCGACCTCCAGCGAAGGGAATCAAGTCGATGATCGAAGCGAAAGGCATTCTTCGCCCCATGACGAACTTATCGTAACGGGCCGAAGCTCCCTGCATTTCGTCGGCAAAACGGCCCGCCCAATCGGCAGAAAATCCAAAACCTGAAGGGCTGGGCGCGACTATTTATCTTCGCCCCTCTCCCGCGATTTCCTTAAAGATTTCCGAAATGCAAGCCGACAAACAGGCACCTGGCTTGGGTTCAGGCGGGACTGGAAGAAATAAGTTTTTAGAAAACTAAACTTTTTCCAGCCGCGTCCGATACCACTGACAACAGCGGTTCGCCAACGTCGAAACACGCAAACCGCAGTCGAAGTGCTCAAGCCGGAATCATCGGCCTCTTACAGGAGAATCAACATGCCTTCAGTCATCAATACCAATATCTCGTCGCTGAACTCGCAGCGCAACCTGACGACTTCGCAGTCCTCGCTCGCCACCTCGCTGCAACGCCTGTCTTCCGGCCTGCGCATCAACAGCGCCAAGGACGACGCTGCTGGCCTGGCGATTTCCGATCGCATGACGTCGCAGATCAACGGCCTGACCCAAGCCGCTCGTAACGCCAACGATGGCATCTCGCTGGCGCAGACCGCTGAAGGCGCGTTAGGCCAAGCCACCGACCTGTTGCAGCGGATGCGCACACTGGCCGTGCAGTCGGCCAACGCTTCCAATAGTTCCAGCGATCGCGCTGCCCTGCAGGCGGAAGTGACGCAGTTGGTCGGTGAATATGACCGTATCGCCACGCAAACCCAGTTCAACGGCCAGAATGTGCTGGACGGCTCGTTCGCGAATGCCAATTTCCAGGTCGGCGCCAACGCCAACCAGACCATCGGCGTGCAGATCGCGGACGCCCGCTCCAGTGTGGTCGGGAACGCCACGGTGGCCGCTACCGTGTTTGCTCCGACCGGCGCTGCCAGCACCGGCCTGACCATCAACAGCATCGGCGTCGGCACTACCGGCACCACGTCGCAGGCAAAGGTCGATGCGATCAATGCGCAGTCGGGTCTGACCGGCGTCACGGCTACCCAAACCGGCAACTTCCGCGTCAGCGCCGCCATTACCGGCTTTGGCGCGGTCGCGGCAGGCGACATCACCATCAACGGCGTGCAGATCGGTTCTATCACGGCCGGTACGGATGCCGCCACCCAGGCAACCAACGTGGCGGCCGCCATCAACGCCAAGAGCGGCCAGACCGGCGTGACGGCAACGGTCGGCAACAACACCAATGGCGGCGCCACCAGCGCGATCATCCTCAGCAATACCACTGGATCGGCGATCTCGGTCGGTACCGGCACCTCGGCAACGGCTGCCAACGTCGGCATCACCGCGGGCACCACTGCAGCCGGCTCCAACGGCAAGATCACGCTGTCGACCAGCCTGACCGGTTCCATCACCCTTGGCGGCGGCACCGAAGCAACGATCGGCTTCGCGGCCGGCGCTCAGACCACGACGCAAAATCTGTTGAGCGGCATTTCGATCTCGACCGACAACGGCGCACAGAATGCGCTGCAGGTCATCGACACCGCGCTGTCGTTCGTCAGCAGCACCCGTGCGGCGCTCGGTGCGGTGCAGAACCGCTTCACCTCGGTGGTATCTTCGCTCGGCACGACTGCGGAAAACCTCTCCGCTGCGCGCAGCCGAATCCTGGATACCGACTTTGCCGCGGAAACCGCCAATCTGACCCGTGGCCAGATCCTCCAGCAAGCCGGTACCGCGATGCTGGCGCAGGCCAATTCGTTGCCTAACGGCGTGCTGGCCCTGCTGCGCGGCTGATCGAGGCCTCCGCATGACCCGGCCTAGTTCGGGGTAATCAGGAACAGCCCCGCCCGAATTTTTCGGCGGGGCGTTCCCACTTCAGGAGCGATCATGGAGATTCGTTTGATAGCTACCGGTTCTACGCCGGCGCAATTCGCCGAACCGACCGCGCACTCCGGTGCAACTGGCGCCAAGCCGGCGGCGGCACCGGCTGCGGTAGTTGCGGCCGACATTGCCATCCCGGCAACGGCGCCGGTACCCGGATCGGCCCAGCTGGCCCAGACCGTCGGCCATCTGAACCAAGCCATGAAAACGCGCGAATCGGGTGTCGAGTTTTCCATCGACGAGGATTCACACCGCACCGTGATCAAGGTGGTCGACCAGGAAACCAAGGAATTGATCCGGCAGATGCCCTCGGAAGAAGTGCTGGAAATCGCCAAGGCGCTGGATCGGGTGCAGGGATTGCTGATCAATCAAAAAGCGTAAAAGCCGCCGCGAACTGAACCCGGAAAGCCCTTCTAAAGTCGGGTTTGATTAGACCGATAACAGGGTACATTGTCATCTTTCAGCAGGAGGCCATGTGGGCATTTCGTCCCCCGGTGTCGGTTCAAATCTCGATATCAACACGATCATTAGCCAGTTGATGGCGGCAGAAAGCAAACCTCTGACCGCCCTGGCCAAAAAGGAAGCCAGCTACCAAGCCAAACTCTCGGCCTTTGGTAGCCTGTCGGGTGCACTGGCCGCCTTCCAGGCCACGTTGAACGATCTGAGCGACCTCTCGAAATTCCAGCAGTTGAGCGTCGCCAGCAGCGATATTGCAATCGCTACCGCCACCACCAGCAAGGGTGCAGTCGCCGGAAAATACAACGTCAACGTGACGCAACTGGCGCAACAGCAATCGCTGGCGAGCGCCGGCGCCAGTTCAACCACTGCCTCGATCGGTAGCGGCGCAACCACCACCATCAATTTTCAGTTCGGCAACATCAGCGGCGGCACACTGGCCAATGGCGTCTATGCCGGCGCCAGCTTTGCCGAAAACCCGGATCAACCCTCCGGCAGCGTCACCATCGACAGCAGCAACAATTCGCTGCAAGGTATCCGCGATGCGATCAACAAGGCCAATCTCGGTGTCACCGCCACCATCGTCGCCGATGGTTCGGCAGAACCTCACCGGCTGGTACTGACTTCCGACAAGACCGGCGCTGCCTTCGCGATGAAGATCAGCGTCGATGGCGATGCCGCCCTGCAAAATCTGCTGGCCTACAATCCCGACGCAGCCAGCGGCGGTACGCAAAAACTGACGCAAACCAGTGCCGCGCAGAATGCGCAAATGACGCTGAACGGCATTGCCATCACCAGCGCTGGCAACACCATCAACGATGCCATCGAAGGCGTGACACTGAACGCCATCAAGCTCGGCAGCACCGCCATCTCGATTACCAGCGATACCAGCGCAGTCGAAAAGAACGTCAATGCTTTTGTCAAGTCGTATAACGACCTGAACTCGACTCTGAAATCCCTCACCGGTTACAACGCCGATACCAAGGCCGCCGGTCTGCTGATCGGCGATTCCACCGTGCTCACGATCCAGAGCGTCTTGCAAAAGGCGTTCTCGGCACCTCCGGCGGGTCTGGGCGGGTCGCTGACCCAGTTGTCGCAAATCGGCGTCTCGCTGCAGAAGGACGGCACGCTGTCAGTTGATTCGGCCAAACTGCAAAAGGCGATGGCCTCCAACTTCAACGATATCGGCAAGTTGTTCGCGGTCGCCGGTACTGCTTCCGACAGCCTGATCAGCTACGCCGGCTCGACGCTGGCGACCAAGGCCGGCAGCAGCGCAATCAACATTACGCAGCTGGCAACCAAGGGCGTGCTGACCGGTTCGACGGCCGCCAACACAACCATCACCGCTGGCGTCAATGATGAAATCTCGCTCACCATTGACGGAGTCACATCCACCATCAAGCTGACCGCCGGTTCGTATAACGCCGCGTCACTTGCGGCGCACGTTCAGGCTACCGTCAACGGCATGACGCCGTTTTCTAAGGATGACATCTCGGTCAAGGTCAGTCAGGAAAACGGGATTTTGACCATCACGTCGGACCGCTACGGCTCGGCCTCCAAGGTGTCCATCGGCGGTGCCGGGGCGCTGGATCTGCTGGGTGAAGACCCTGTGGCCACCGACGGCGTCGATGTCGCGGGGACGATCGGCGGCCTGGCCGCCAGCGGTTCCGGACAGTTTCTGACAGGCTCTGACGGCCTGAAAATTCAGGTAACCGGCGACGCCTTGGGCAATCGCGGGACGATCGATTTCTCGCAAGGCTACGCATCCCAGCTCAGCAAGCTAATCGACGGTTTCCTGGGCAAGGAAGGTCTGATTTCCAGCCGCACCGACGGCCTCAACCGCAGCATCAAGGATGTCGACAATAGCCGCGATGCAGTCAATCTGCGTCTTGCCACTATCGAGGCGCAATACCGCAAGCAGTTCACCGCGCTCGACGTCATGATTTCCAACATGACCTCGACCAGCAATTACCTGACCCAGCAGTTGGCCGCCCTCGCCAACCTCAACAAACAGTAAGCGGAGAGAACATATGTTCGGATCGGCCAGAAACGGCGCCAGCGCCTACGCCAAAGTCGGGATCGAAACGGGGGTCGCTGCCGCCAGCCCACACAAATTGATCGTCATGCTGTTCGACGGCGCGCTGCTGTCGGTCGCCACGGCGGCGCAGAAGATCAAGGACGGCGATGTCGCCGGCAAGGGCGCAGCAATTTCCAAGGCGATCGCCATCATCGACAGCGGCCTGCGCGCCAGCCTGAACAAAGAAGCCGGCGGTGAAATCGCGCTCAGCCTGGACGCGCTGTATGAATACATGGGTCGGCGCCTGCTGGCCGCCAACCTGGAAAATCGGCTGGAAGTCCTGGACGAGGTGCACGGATTGCTGGCCGACCTGAAGAGCGCCTGGGAAGCAATCGGCGACGGTGCCCGGCAGCCGGTGCCGGATGCGATTCCGGCCACTCCGCGCGCGACCGGCTACGATCCGCTGGCGCCGCGCCTGTCCAACCTGGTGAGGGCATAAGCAGATGAATAGCCAGGAAGTCATTTCTCTCTACGAAGCCGTGGCCGGCATCACCACCCAGATGCTGGACGCCGCCCGCAGCGGCGACTGGGACCGGCTGGTGGTCCTGGAGTCGCACTGCAGCAGCCACGTACAGCGGCTGAAGAATGGCGAGCCGCCGGAGCCGCTGACCGGCGCAGTACGCCAGCGCAAGGTCGAGATCATTCGAAAAATCCTGGCGGATGACCGCGAGATCCGCAATCTCACCGAGCCCTGGATGCAGCAATTGTCGGCGCTGATGCAAAGCACCGGCACCGAGCGCAAACTTTCCCATGCCTATGGGGCACCACAAGTGAGGTAAGGATGCTGCCACGGGCCGACCTGAACAGCATTCGTCCCGTGGCCGCGATCGATGCGCCGCGGGCGGTCGTCACCGTCGCCGACGCCAGGCAGGATGCACTCGCGCGCCTGACGCAGATCGCGCTCGGCCAGCAGGTGCGGGCCACGGTGCTGTCGATGCTGGAGGACGGCAGCGTGCTGGCCAGGATCGCCGGCGCCGCCGTGCGCCTGAACCTGCCGGTGGAGGCTAAGGCCGGCGACATGCTACAGCTGATCAAGGCCGGCACCCAGCCGCGCCCGACCTTCCTGCTGGCGCCGGCGCCGCAGGCCGAAGGCGACGCCCCCACCACCGT
>JBATWJ010000049.1:0-9170 GCA_049672545.1 Burkholderiaceae bacterium | reverse complement strand
CATCAGCAGCACACGCAGTTCCGGCTCGGCGGCGATGCGCTCGACGATCCGGTGCAGCTCGGCGATCCGCGGCGCACTCATCGCATTCAGCGTGGCGGGATCGTCGAACACGATGGTGGCCACGCCGTTTTCGACATCGACGTGGATCGTCATCGCAGCTCCCGCGCGGACGAACAGGACGAACAAGAGATGGCTGCGGGCAAGCTGGCAATCATGACGGGGACATGCATGGCATCGGCTCCTGCGGCGAAGGCCGCTTCGGGCGAAGCGGCGGCGCTGCGGCCATGCTAGGCCGGCGTCGTCGAAAAAGCAACCGCTTGGTTGTCCGGCAAAAATAATCTTGCTACACTCGGTCGCAAGCTGTCGCGGCTGTGTTAGCTTCAGGCCGCGGCACATAAAAAATAAAGCCATCCAGGCAGCACGACTGCACGGAGGAGACATGCAAGCATTGCAGCTCGCATTCAGCGGGATCGCGCAAGGTTGTATCTACGGCCTGATTGCACTGGGTTTCGTGCTGATCTACAAGGCCACCGAAACCGTCAACTTCGCGCAAGGCGAACTGATGATGCTGGGTGCCTTTATCGGCCTGACCGGCACCACCGTCCTCGGCCTGCCGTTCTGGCTGTCGATCGCCGGCGCGATGCTGGCGATGCTGCTGTTCGGCGCGCTGCTGGAACGCAGCCTGCTGCGCCCGCTGCTGGGACAGCCAGCGTTCACGGTGGTGATGGTGACCATCGGTTTCGGCTACCTGGCGCGCGGCGCCGTCACGATGATCCCGGGCTGGGGCACCGACACCCATTCGATGCCGGTGCCGTACAAGGACCAGGTGCTGCGCTTTGCCGGCGCCGGCGACCAGCCGCTGGTGGCAAGCATGGAGCATGCCGCGATCATCGGCGCCACCGTGCTGCTGTGCCTGCTGCTGTTCGTCTTTTTCCGCTTCACGCGGCTCGGCATCGCCATGCAGGCGGCGTCGCAAAACCAGCTGGCGGCGTTCTACATGGGTATCCCGGTGCGCCGCCTGAACGCGCTGGTGTGGGGCATCAGCGCCGCCGTCGCCGCCTGCGCCGGCATCCTGCTGGCGCCGATCACCTTCGTCCATTCCAACATGGGCTTCATCGGCATGAAGGCGTTTCCGGCGGCGGTGGTCGGCGGTTTCGGCAGCATTCCGGGCGCGATCGTCGGCGGCCTGGTGATCGGGCTGGTCGAGTCCTTCGCCGGCTTCTATCTGCCCGAAGGCTTCAAGGACGTGGCTGCCTATGTGGTGGTGCTGCTGATGCTCGCGATCCGGCCGAACGGCCTGTTCGGCGAGAAATTGCGCAAGCGCGTGTAATCCGACCGGAAAGAAGCCTGCCCATGCGTTTTCTGTTCAAAACCGACTACGACCAGGACATCCGGCTGCTGAAGCATGACGGCATGCGCTTCTGGTATGGCGTGCTCGGGATCCTGCTGCTGATGGCGCCGCTGCTGCTGCCCGAATACTATCTGTCGCAGCTGGTGTTCATCCTGATCTATTCGATCGTCGGCCTGGGCTTGATGCTGCTGTCCGGCTATACCGGCCAGATCTCGATCGGGCACGCCGCCTTCCTGGCGGTCGGCGCCTATACCGAAGCCTATCTGCAAAGCCGCGGCTGGCCGTTCGTGCTGTCGCTGGCGGCGGCGGCGCTGCTGTCGGCGGCCACCGGCATCGTGGTCGGCCTGCCGGCCTTGCGCACCAAGGGCATGTACCTGGCGATCGCCACGCTGGCCTTCGGCTTCATCGTCGAGGAAATCCTGGCGCGCTGGGAGAGCGTCACCGGCGGCAACTCCGGCATGCAGGTCGGGCGCATCGACCTGTTCGGCCTCGCCATCAATACCGAACAGCGCTTCTATTATCTGGCGCTGGCGATCACGGTCGGCGTCACGCTGCTGGCGCTGAACCTGCTGCGCAGTCCGACCGGGCGCGCCTTCGTCGCGGTGCGCGATTCCGAGATCTCGGCGCAGAGCATGGGCATCAATCTGGCGCGCTACAAGACCATCGCCTTCGCGCTGTCGGCGGCGCTGGCCGGCATCGGCGGCGCGCTGTACGCGCACAAGATCAGCTTCATCTCGCCGGACCAGTTCACCTTCGTGCTATCGATCGAACTGCTGATGATGATCGTGATCGGCGGCATCGGCTTTTTGCACGGCGCATTCTTCGGTGCCGCGTTCTGGATCGTCGCGCAGCAGGTGATCGTGCTGGCCAAGGACTGGCTGCCCGAGCACATCGCGCAGCAGACCGGCCTGCAGCCGACCGTGTTCGGCGTGATCCTGATCGCCTTCGTGCTGTTCGAGCCGCTCGGCCTGTACGGGCGCTGGCTGAAGATCCGTACTTACCTGGAACTGTTCCCGTTCTACCGGCGCGGCATGTTCGCGCGGCAGAAATCCTACGTGAAGTCGGAGCGCCTGAAATGAGTACGCCGCTGCTGCAAGCCGACCACCTGACGGTACGCTTCGGAGGCCTGACCGCGGTCAACGACGTCAGCTTCGCCGTGCGCGAAGGCGAGATCTTCACGCTGATCGGTCCCAACGGCGCCGGCAAGACCACCACCTTCAACCTGATCAGCGGCCTGTACCGCCCGAGCAGCGGCAGCATCCGCTTCGGCGGCCAGACCATTTCCCATCTTGCGCCGGACCGCATCGCCGCACTCGGCATCGCGCGCACCTTCCAGAACATCGAACTGTTCGAGCACGCGACCGTGCTGCAGAACCTGCTGATCGGCCGCCACACGCGGCGCCGCACCGCACTGTGGCAGGAGCTGCTGTTTACGCCGGCGACGCGCCGCGCCGAGCTGGACTTCCGCGACGAAGTGGAAAAGGTGATCGACCTGCTCGACCTGCAGCATTACCGCGACAGCCTGGTGGCCGGCCTGCCCTATGGCGCGCGCAAGGTGGTGGAGCTGGCGCGCGCGCTGTGCATGCAGCCGCGGCTGCTGCTGCTGGACGAGCCGTCGTCGGGCCTCAACACCGAGGAGACCGACGACATGGCGTTCTGGATCGAGGACATCCGCAACCTCGGCGTCACCATCATCATGGTCGAGCACGACATGACGCTGGTCGGCCGCGTCTCGGACCGTGTGCTGGCGCTGAACTACGGCGAGGTGCTGGCGACCGGCAGCGCCGCCGAGGTGCAGGCCGACCCGGCGGTGATCGAAGCCTATCTCGGCGGAGCGACGGCATGAGCGAACCGATCCTGCAGCTGAACAACGTCGAAAGCAGCTATGGCCCGGTGAAGGCGATCCGCGGCGTCAGCCTGCGGGTGCAGGAAGGCAGCATCGTGACCGTGCTCGGCTCCAACGGCGCCGGCAAGTCGACCATCCTGAAAACCATTTCCGGCATCCTCGATCCGCAAAAGGGCTCGATCCTGTTCCAGGGCGCGGCGATCCAGAAGAACGATCCGGCCCGCATCGTGCGCCGCGGCATCGTCCACGTACCGGAGGGGCGCGAAGTCTTCCCGCTGCTGTCGGTGCACGACAACCTGTTGATGGGCGGCTATACCCGCAGCGACCGCGACGGCGTCGCGCGCGACATCGAAGCCGCCTACGCCTATTTTCCGATCCTGAAGGAGCGTGCGAAACAGGAAGCCGGCCTGTTGTCCGGTGGCCAGCAGCAGATGCTGGCGATCGCGCGCGGCCTCCTGGCACGGCCGAAGTTGATGCTGCTCGACGAGCCGAGCCTGGGGCTGTCGCCGAAGCTGACCGGCGAGATCTTCGAGATCATCCGCCGCATCAACCGCGAGCGCGGTACCACGATCCTGCTAGTCGAGCAGAACGCGCTGGTGGCGCTGAACTACGCCGACTACGGCTACGTGCTGGAAGTCGGCCGCATCGTGATGGAAGACACCTGCGCGGCGCTGCGCGAAAAGGAAGACATCAAGGAGTTCTACCTGGGAATGAAGGAAGCCGGCGTGCGCGGCCAGCGGCGCTGGAAACGCAAGAAAAACTGGCGCTGAATACAGGGAGGGAAAGCCGTCACCATGACACCGAGCCAGCAACCCACGGGAAAGGCCGGAATCGTCGTTCCCGGCGACACCGTCGCCCGCATGTTCTGGAATGCTGCCCGCCAGCGGGGCGAGCGCGTCTGCCTGCGACAGAAGGAATTCGGCATCTGGCAAAGCCTCAGCTACGCGCGGATGGCGGCCATCGTGCGCGAGGTCGGCCAGGGCCTGATCGCCTGCGGCTTTGCCCCAGGCGAATGCGTTTCCATCCTGTCCAACACGGTGCGTGAATGGCTCTACGCCGATCTCGGCGCGCTGTGCGCCGGCGGCGTCTCGAACGGCATCTATCCGACCGACGCGGCGGCGCAGGTCGAGTACCTGCTGCAGGATTCCGGTTCGGTCTACATCTTCGTCGAGGACGAGGAACAGCTCGACAAGGTGCTGGAGGTGCGGGAACGGCTGCCGCTGTTGCGCAAGATCATCGTGTTCGACATGGAAGGCTTGCGCGAACTCGACGACGAGCAAGTGATCAGCCTGGACGCGCTGCGCGCGCTCGGTCGCGACTACGACGCCGCCGACGCGCGGCGCGACGCCGAGTGGGAGCAGCGCATCGACAGCCGGCAGCCGGCCGATCTGGCGATCCTGATCTACACCTCCGGCACCACCGGCAAGCCGAAGGGCGCGATGCTGTCGCACCACAACGTGATGTCGTCCGTACGCGGCTTCAATACGGTGTTGCCGCAGGACGAGCGGGACGAGCGGATGTGCTTCCTGCCGCTGTGCCACGTCGCGGAACGGCTGGCCGGCGCCTATTTCTCGCTGTACACCGGCTCCTGCCTGAACTTCGTCGAAAACCCGGAAACCATTCCCGAGAACGTGCGCGAGATCGCGCCGACGGTGTTCCTGGCGGTGCCGCGCATCTGGGAAAAATTCTATTCCGGCGTCACGATCGCCATCTCCGAAGGCACGCGGCTGGAAAAATTCGCCTATCGGGTGGCGCTGGCGATTGGCCACAAGGCCGCCGCCTGGCTGGGAAAGGGCGAGTCGCCACCGCCGCTGCTGGCGGTGCAGTTCTGGCTGGCGCGGCTGCTGGTGCTGAACAACGTGCGCAAGTCGATCGGCATCCACCGCTGCCGCTACCTGGCGACCGGCGCGGCGCCGATCTCGCCGGACCTGATACGCTGGTACCTGGCGCTCGGGGTGCCGATGCTGGAAGTCTGGGGCATGACCGAATCCTCGGGCGGCGGCACCGCCACCCCGCCATCGCTGATCAAGCCCGGCATGATCGGCCGCGCGGCGCCGTTCAACGAAGTGCGGGTCGACCCGGAAACCGGCGAGATCCTGGTGCGCGGGCCGAACGTCTTCATAGGCTACATCAACCTGCCGGAGAAGACCGCCGAGACCATCGACGCCGACGGCTGGCTGCATACCGGCGACGTCGGCCGGGTCGACGCCGACGGCTATTTCAAGATCACCGACCGGATGAAGGACATCATCATCACCGCCGGCGGCAAGAACATCACGCCGTCCGAACTGGAGAACGAGCTGAAATTCTCTCCCTACATCACCGACGCGGTGGTGATCGGCGACCGCCGCCCCTACCTGACCTGCTTGATCATGATCGACCAGGACAATGTCGAGAAGTACGCGCAGGACCACGACATCCCGTTTTCCAACTACGCCAGCCTGTGCCGCGCGGCCGAGGTGCAGGCGCTGATCGGCGCCGAACTGCAGCGCGTCAACCAGAAATTCGCGCGCGTCGAGCAGATCAAGCAATTCCGCCTGATCGAGCAGAAGCTGACCGCCGAGGACGAGGAGCTGACGCCGACCATGAAGCTGAAGCGCAAGTTCGTGCACCAGAAATACCACGAGCTGATCGAATCGATGTACCGGCCGGAACGGCAGCCGACGCCCGCCGCCCCGGACGCGCTGGCCAGCCCGGCGGAACAGGCATGAGCTTCGTCCATTTTCCAGTTGCTTCACCCGAGAGGAATGCTGCCCAGTTTCATCGCATCGCCGGCGGCAAGCCGATAACAACGCGCATCGCGATACCCGCGCGCATTCACCAGGAGGCCATATGAAACCGCTGAAACACCGCATCCTCGTCCCCGCCGTGCTGGCTGGCCTGCTGGCCGGCGCCGGCGTCGCGCATGCCCAGACCCAGGGCGTCACCAAGAATGAAATCGTGCTCGGCAGCATCCAGGATCTGTCCGGGCCGATCGCCGGCTTCGGCAAGCAGGCCAGGAACGGCCTGATCATGCGGGTCGAGGAAATCAACGAGGCCGGCGGCATCCACGGCCGCAAGATCAAGCTGCGCGTCGAGGACAGCGGCTACGATCCGAAGAAGGGCTTGCTGGCGACGCAGAAGCTGGTCCAGCAGGACAAGATCTTCGCGATGATCGGCACCATCGGCACCGGCGTCGTGATGGCGTCCTTCCCGACGCTGCTGGAGCGCAACGTGCCGAACCTGTTCCCGCTGACGGCGGCGCGCGAAATGTACGAGCCGCTGCACAAGCTGAAATTCTCGTTCGCGGCGCCGTACTACGACCAGGCCAGGAGCGGCGTCAAGTTCATGCAGAAGGAGCGCGGCGCGAAAAGCTTTTGCGTGATCTACCAGGACGACGATTTCGGCCTCGAAGTGCTGCGCGGCGCCGAACATGGATTGAAGGATATCGGCCTGACCTTCACCGAAAAGACCAGCTACAAGCGCGGCGCCACCGATTTTTCGTCGCAGGTAGCGAAGATGAAGACTTCCGGCTGCGACACCGTGGTAATGGGCACCATCATCCGCGAAACCATCGGCACCATCGGCACTGCGCGCAAACTCGGCTGGAACCCGAACTTCATCGGCACGTCGGCTTCCTACACCGAGCTGATCCACAAGCTGGGCGGCAAGGCGATGGACGGCTTCTACTCCGCCTTCCAGGTCGCGGTGCCGTACCTGGACGATCCGTCGAAGAACGTGCGTGACTGGGGTACCAAGTACAAGGCCAAGTTCAACGAGGATCCGAGCGAATTCTCGGCCTACGGCTACGCGATGATGGGCATGTTCGCGCTGGCCGCCGAGAAGGCCGGCCCCAACCTGACCGTCGACGGCCTGGTCAATGCGCTGGAAACCACCACGTTCAGCCGCGACATGTTCGGCAGCCCGGAATACAAGTTCAGCAAGACCAACCACCTCGGCAACGACAAGTCGCGCATCGGCCAGATCCAGAACGGCAAGTGGATCGCGGTCAGCGACTATCTGAACTACTAGCGCGGAGGCACCCCGGCCGACGTTCCATCGAAGCGGCGCGTCGGCCGGCGCGATCTTTTAGCATCGGGAGTATATGCCAAATCCGCGCGCATTTCCTCCGACATAGGACATAGACATAGGGAGTATATGAACCGACGCCGCTGCTGCGTCGGCCTTCAATAGCCAAGCTGCCGGGCCGCCAGATCCTTCATCACTTCCTCGGCGCCGCCGCCGATCATGTTGGCCTTCACTTCGCGGTAGATGCGCTCGACCCGGGTGCCGCGCATGAAGCCCATGCCGCCCAGCGTCTGCACCGCGGCGTCGGCACAGAACTGCATCGTCCCGGTGGCGCAGTTCTTCAGCATGCAGATGTGCGCCACCAGCTCCGGCCCCTGCTGTGCCGGATCGCCGAGCCGCCAGGCGACATCCTCCAGCAGCGCGCGCACCATCGCCAGCCGGGTCGCCATCTCCACCAGCTTGTGGCTGACCGCCTGGTGCTCGACCAGGCGCCGGCCGAAGGTGCGGCGCTCGCGCGCCCACGCCAGCGCATCCTCGTGGCAGACCTGCGCGAAGCCCAAGGCACTGGCCGCCAGGTGGAAGCGCTCCATGTTGAAATTGCGCATGATGGCGCGAAAGCCCTGCCCTTCCTCGCCGATCAGGTTGGCGGCCGGCACGCGGCAGCCGTCGAAACGCAGGTGCGCGGTATCCGACGCCCACCAGCCCATTTTCTTCAACGGCTGCCGGAAAAAGCCGGGCGTGTCGCGCTCGACCAGCAGCAGCGAAATGCCGCCGGCGCCGCGATGATCGGGGTCGGTACGCACCGCCACCGTGAAATAGTCGGCCCGGATGCCGGAGGTGATGAAGGTCTTTTCGCCGTCGACCACGTAGCAGTCGCCGTCGCGCCGCGCGCGGCTCTGGATCGCCGCCACGTCCGAGCCGCCGGACGGCTCGGTGATCGCCAGCGCCGAAATCTTCCGGCCGGCGATGATTTCCGGCAGCACCCGCGCTTTCATGGCCGCGCTGCCGGCATGCAGGATCGGCGGCGCACCGATGCTGTGCGACATCAGCGATGCCGCCACGCCGCCGCTGCCGGCGCGCGCCAGCTCTTCCGAGACGATCAGGTGGTGAAAGGCGTCGGCCTCCGGGCTGCCGCCATACTCGGCCGGAAAACCCAGCCCCAGCAGCCCGAGCGCCGCCGCGCGCTGGTACAGCGCGCGCGGAAAGCCCTCTTCCTCATCCCAGCGGTCGACGTGCGGGGCGATTTCCTGCTGCACGAAACGCCGCAGCATGCGGCGGAAATCCTCGTGCGCCGGCGTGTAGTAGGCGGGATTCGGTGTCAGCATGGCGCTTTGCGAAAAGAGAAAAGAATCGTCTTAGCCAGTGGCAGCCGGCACGATGCGCGCCAGCACCCGGCCGGGCGCGACCTGCTCGCCCTCAGCCACGTGCAGCGACTGCAGCACGCCGGCGCAGGGCGCCGCCAGTGCGTGTTCCATCTTCATCGCTTCCAGCACGATCAGCACCTGCCCGGTAACCACGCTCTGCCCGGCCGGCTGCAGCAGTTGGGCGACGCGGCCGTTCATCGGCGCCAGCAGCACGCCGTCGGTGGCACCGGCTGCGCGTTGCTGCGGCGGCTGCAGGCCGAGGTCGCGCGCGACGTGATTCGCGCCGCCGGTGCGGAAATGGATCACTTCGCCGAGCACTACGAAATCGAGGGTACCGGCCGCGATGCCGGTAACCTGCAGCCGCAGGCGATGGGCCTCGACATCGTCGAACCGTATTTCATGTTCGTCGCCATTCTCGTCGCGCAACTGCCAGCGGCCGGCGCCGAGCGATCGCGCCGAAACCGCATGGCGCGCGCCATCCAGTTCAAGTTCCAGCGGATACTCGAGCGCGGCGCTGCTGCTCCAGCCGCGCAACTCGTCCGGATAGTGCGCCGGCACCTCGCGCATCCGGCCGCACAGCAGCAACGCGGCCGCTGCCAGC
>JBATWJ010000048.1:0-2577 GCA_049672545.1 Burkholderiaceae bacterium | reverse complement strand
AGACGGTGCCGACCGGCTTGCCCGGCACCGCGCCGCCGGGGCCGGCGATGCCGGTGGTCGACAGGGCGACGTGGGCGTTGCTGTTGGCCAGCGCGCCTTCGGCCATCGCGGCGGCGATTTCCTCGCTGACCGCGCCATGCTGCGCCAAGAGCGCCGCCGACACGTCCAGCAGTTCGGTCTTGGATGCGGTCGAGTAGGTCACGAAACCGCAGTCGAACCATTCGGAAGAACCGGCGATCTCGGTGATCGCCTGCGCGATGCCGCCGCCGGTGCAGGATTCGGCGGTCGTCAGAAGCCAGCCCTTGGCCTGCAGCGCGCGGCCGGCGCGCGCCGCCAGATCGGTGATGTCGTCCATCGAGAATGCTCCGCTGATGTCGTCATGGAAAGAAGAACCGGCGGCGCGGGCGGCGCCGCCGGGCCGGCTCACTTTACCATCGTTGCATTCCCGCGGCAGTGCGGCTAGCCGGCTTCCGCCCGCGCCGCCGCTTCCCTTGCGTGCGGCTCGCGCGCATCCGGCCGCGCGTCAGCCACGACCGGCGTGCCGTAGCCGCCGCCGCCCGGGGTTTCGATCACGAACACGTCGCCCGGCCGCATCTCGGTGCTGGCGACGAAACCGAGTTCCTCGTGCCTGCCGTCGGCGCGCAGCACATAGTTGCGCCCGCACTGGCCGGGCTCGCCGCCGGCCGTGCCGAACGGCGGCACGATGCGGTTGTTGGACAGGATCGAGGCCGTCATCGGCTGCAGGAAGCGGATCTTGCGGATGCCGCCATTGCCGCCGTGCCAGCGGCCGCGGCCGCCGGAACCGGCGTGGATCTCGTAGCTCTCCAGTCGTACCGGGTAGCGCCATTCGAGAATTTCCGGATCGGTCAGGCGCGAATTGGTCATGTGCGTCTGCACCACGTCGGTGCCGTCGAAGCCGTTGCCGGCGCCGGAGCCGCCGGCGATGGTTTCGTAGTATTGGTATTCGTCGTTGCCGAAGGTGAAGTTGTTCATCGTCCCCGGCGCCGACGCCAGCATGCCGAGCGCGCCGTACAGCGCATTGGTGATGCAGCTGGAGGTTTCGACGTTGCCCGACACCACCGCTGCCGGGTAATGCGGGTTCAGCATCGAGCCTTGCGGGATGATCACGTTCAGCGGCTTCAGGCAGCCGGCGTTCAGCGGGATGTCGTCGTCCACCAGGCTGCGGAACACGTACAGCACCGCCGCCATGCAGATCGCGCTGGGCGCGTTGAAGTTGTTCGGCAACTGCGGCGAGGTGCCGGTGAAATCGATGTCGGCGCTGCGCTCGTCGCGGTTGACGCGGATCGCCACCCGGATCACCGCGCCGTTGTCGAGCCGGTACTCGTAGCGGGAATCGGTCAGTGCCGTGATCACGCGCCGCACCGCTTCCTCGGCATTGTCCTGCACGTGGTTCATGTAGGCGCGCACCACGTCGATGCCGAAGTGCTCGACCATCTTCAGCAGTTCGTCGACGCCTTTCTGGTTGGCGGCGATCTGTGCCTGCAGATCGGCCAGGTTCTGACGGACGTTGCGCGCCGGGTATTTGCCGGACGACAGCAGCGCGATGGTTTCCTGCTCGCGCAGGCGGCCGCCGGCCACCAACTGGAAGTTGTTGATCAGCACGCCTTCTTCCTCGACCACGCGGCTGTCGGCCGGCATCGAACCGGGCGTGATGCCGCCGATGTCGGCATGGTGGCCGCGCGAGCCGACGTAGAACAGTACTTCCTTGCCGGCGGCGTCGAAGGCCGGCGTGATCACCGTCACGTCCGGCAGGTGGGTGCCGCCATGGTAGGGATCGTTCAGCATGTAGACGTCGCCCGGGCGCATGCGGCCGGCGTTTTCGCGCATGATGGTCTTGATGCTCTCGCCCATCGATCCCAGGTGGACCGGGATGTGCGGCGCGTTGGCGATCAGGTTGCCGTCGGCGTCGAACAGCGCGCAGGAGAAATCGAGCCGCTCCTTGATATTGACCGAGACCGCGGTGTTCTGCAGCCGCAGCCCCATCTGCTCGGCGATGCTCATGAACAGGTTGTTGAACACTTCCAGCATCACCGGGTCGGCCGAGGTGCCGATCGCGCGCCGTGCGCGCCGCGCTTCGACGCGGGTCAGCACCAGGTGATTGGCAGCGGTCACTTCTGCGCTCCAGCCCGGCTCCACCACGTTGGTGGCGTTCTTTTCGGCGATGATCGCCGGCCCGCGCACGACGTCGCCAGGGCGCAGGTCCGCGCGCAGATAGAGGCCGGTGTCGTGCCAGGCGCCGCCGGAAAACAGCCGCACGGTTTCGGCCGGCGCCAGCGGTCCCTGGCGCGGCGCGAAGATCTCGTCACGGTCGGTGCCGTCGGCGGCGGCGCCGATCGCCTCCACCGAGATCGCCTCGACCACCAGCGGCTTGTCCGGCATCAGGAACGAATAGCGCTGGCGATAGGCTGCTTCGAACTGGGCCACCATGTCGCCCGGCGTGCTGAAGCCGACCACGATCACCGAATCGGTGCCCTCGTAGCGCAGGTGCACGCGTTCGACCACGCGGATACGCGCCGCCGGTACGTCCTGCGCCGCCAGGTCGGCGCCGGCTTCGGC
>JBATWJ010000047.1:0-3147 GCA_049672545.1 Burkholderiaceae bacterium | reverse complement strand
GAACAGGCCGGCGCCTACCGCCAGCGCATCCTGGCGGCGCTGCCGGCCGGCATGCGCTTCGAGCCGCTGATGACGCTGTACCTGACCGACAACACGCCGCCGGACGAGATCCGGCGCGCGCGCGCGTCCGGCTTGGTGCACGGCGTCAAGCTGTATCCGGCCGGCGCCACCACCAATTCCGACGCCGGCGTCACCGACCTCGCGCGCTGCATGCCGACGCTGGAAGCGATGCAGGACGCCGGCCTGCCGCTCTTGGTGCACGGCGAAGTGACCGATCCCGACGTCGACGTGTTCGACCGCGAGGCGGTGTTCATCGAGCGCGTGCTGGAGCCGCTGCGGCGCACGCTGCCAGGCCTGAAGATCGTGTTCGAGCACATCACCACGCGCCAGGCGGCGCAGTACGTACAGGCGGCCGACGACCAACTGGCCGCTACCATCACCGCGCACCACCTGCTGTACAACCGCAATGAAATCTTCAAGGGCGGCATCCGGCCGCACTACTATTGCCTGCCGATCCTGAAGCGCGAAGAGCACCGGCAGGCGCTGGTGGCGGCGGCGACTTCCGGCAGCCCGAAATTTTTTCTCGGCACCGATTCGGCGCCGCACCCGAAGGGCGCCAAGGAACACGCCTGCGGCTGCGCCGGCTGCTACACCGCATTGCACGCGCTGGAGCTGTACGCCGAAGCCTTCGATCGCGCCGGCGCGCTGGAGAAGCTGGAAGGCTTCGCCAGCTTCCACGGTCCCGCCTTCTACGGCTTGCCGCGCAATGCAGGCCGCGTCACGCTGCGACGCGAAGCATGGACGCTGCCGGCCGAACTGGCGCTGGGCGACGATACCGTCGTGCCGCTCGACGGCGGCGGTGCGCTGAACTGGCGGCTGCAGGACGGGAAATAATTTTCACTGATCGCCATGTCGGGCTGACAAGTGCTTGAACTGCGTGCGCAACCGGCTTGTCGTTCCCGTGCAGGCGGGAATCTAGTGTCGTGCAGTGTCCGGGTGCGTGCGGTTTGAGCCATGTGGTGAAAAACGCCACTGGGGGGAACGACAAAGACATCGAGAAATCAACGGCTTGGCTCGGAGAACAAGAGGAGTATATCCTTATTCCGCAGACCCCGCGCCCGACTCAGACCGTCAATACGGGGAGTATCTACCCCAAAAATATCTCGGGGCAAGCCCTGCCCCCATCTGCCTTCCCCAGCCAATAAAAAAACCACCGGAACCGGCGGTTTTTTTTGATGCGCACCCGCAGGCGGCAGCAGAGATCAGGCCGCCTTCTTTTCGTCCCGCAGTTCGCGGCGCAGAATCTTGCCGACGTTGGTCTTCGGCAGTTCGTTGCGGAATTCGACGTATTTCGGCTTCTTGTAGCCGGTCAGGTTTTCCTTGCAGTAGGCCAGCACCTGCTCGGCCGTCAGCGTCGGATCCTTGCGCACCACGAACACCTTGACCGCTTCGCCGGTCTTTTCGTCCGGCACGCCGATGCAGGCGCATTCCAGCACGCCCGGATGCATCGCCACCACCGCCTCGACCTCGTTCGGATAGACGTTGAAGCCGGACACCAGGATCATGTCCTTCTTGCGGTCGACGATGCGGGTGTAGCCGCGCTCGTCCATGATGCCGATGTCGCCCGACTTGAAGAAGCCGTCCGGCGTCATGACCTTGGCGGTTTCGTCCGGGCGGTTCCAGTAACCGACCATCACCTGCGGGCCGCGGATCGCGATTTCGCCCGGCTGGCCGAGCGGCACCGGCTGGCCGTCGTCGTCCAGGATTGCGATCTCGGTGGAGGGGATCGGCAAGCCGATGGTGCCGCTGTATTCGGTCATGTCGGCCGGATTGCTGGTTGCCACCGGCGAGGTTTCCGACAGGCCGTAGCCTTCGGCGATCGGGCAGCCGGTGACCTTGATCCACTTGTCGGCGACCGCCTGCTGCACCGCCATGCCGCCGCCGTTGGACACCTTCAGCCCGGAGAAATCGAGCTTGGCGAAATCCGGATGGTTGACCAGGCCGTTGTACAGCGTATTGACCGCCGGGAACATGTTGACCTTGTACTTGGCCAGCTCCTTGATGAAGCCCGGGATGTCGCGCGGGTTCGGGATCAACAGGTTCAGCGCGCCGATGCGGGTACCGATCAGGTTGCACACCGTCAGCGCGAAGATGTGGTACAGCGGCAGCGCGCAGACGATGGTCAGCTGCTCGAACACCGGTTCCTTCTTCAGCGCCGGCTGCATCCACGCCTCGGTCTGCAGCACGTTGGCCAGCACGTTGCGATGCGACAGCGTGGCGCCCTTGGACACGCCGGTGGTGCCGCCGGTGTATTGCAGGAAGGCGATGTCGTCGTGGCCGAGCTCGACCGGCTTCAAGCTCTTGCCGGCACCCTGCGCCAGCGCCTGATTGAACGAGATCGCGTTCGGCAGCGCATAGGCCGGCACCATCTTCTTGACGTTACGCACCACGAAGTTGACGATGCCGCCCTTCACCGTACCCAGCAGGTCGCCCATGCTGGCCACCACGATGTGCTTGATCGGCGTGTTCGGCAGCACCTGCTGCAGTGTGGTGGCGAAGTTTTCCAGGATGATGATCGCCTCGGCACCGGAGTCGTTCATCTGGTGCTCCAGCTCGCGCGGGGTATACAGCGGATTGACGTTGACTACCGTGTAGCCGGCGCGCAGCACGGCGGCGATCGCCACCGGGTACTGCAGCACGTTCGGCATCATCAGCGCCACGCGCGCGCCCTTGGCCAGGCCGCGCGACTGCAGGAAGGCGCCGAGCCGGGTCGACAGGCGGTCGACGTCGGCATAGGTCAGCATCTTGTCCATGCAGACGAAAGCGTTGCGCGCGGCGAACTTCTTGAACGACTCTTCCAGCAGTTGCACCAGCGAGCGGTACTGCGTGTAGTCGATTTCAGCCGGCACGCCGGCGGGATACGATTTCAGCCAGAACTTGTCCATGCTCCACCCCTTGTTGTCTCGGATTATTGGAATATCTTATCGGCCAGCCGCCGGAAAAGTGCACGACTGTCTTATTCTCCACCCGGGATCGTATCGGTCGGCGTGCATTGGTGCAAGTCTTTGCCGCTGCTTTTTCCACTCCGTTCGCCGCCGCCGACGACGGCTGCTAGTGCGACCGCGGCGTGACGTCGCTGGCGGCCAG
>JBATWJ010000046.1:0-7556 GCA_049672545.1 Burkholderiaceae bacterium | reverse complement strand
GGTCGCGGGCGACGGCGAGAATCGCCTGCGGCCGCGGCGCCAGCAGCAACCGCAGCGTCACCGGGTAGCGGCTGCCGTCGCGCCGGCTGAAGACGGCTTCGCATTCCAGCTGCTCGCAGCTGCCGTCGCGCAGCGGGCGCAACCGCCGGCGCCAAGTCGCTGCGCTGATGCCGGAGGCGATGTCGGGCAGCGCCAGCGGTTGCGGCCAGGCATCCGGATACTGTAGGTTGGCGCCGGCGGCCGGGTTCAGGTACAGCAGGCGCAGGCTGGCGGCGTCGAAGGCCAGCACCTCGCAAAAGGCGCCGCACAACAGCGTCGGCAGCCATTCGGCATCAGGCGCGGCTGCGTCGGGTGGGCCGGCATCCGGCGAGCGGGCAGGGGACAGAAAGTCGTTCATCGGGCCGCTAGATCATTTTTTCCGCCACGGCGCGTAGCGGCGGCGCCCATTGCCGCTGCCATTGCGGGAAATCCTCGGCCGGCATCGGGCAGCCGACGAAATAACCCTGCGCCTGGTCGCAGCCCATGCGCGCCAGCATCTGCAGTACGGCGCCACTTTCGACGCCTTCCGCCACCACCCGCAAGCCCATGTTGTGGCCGAGGTCGACGGTGGAGCGGACGATGGTGGCGTCGTCGACGTCGTGCTCCATGCTCATCACGAAGGATTTGTCGATCTTCAGTTCATGCACCGGCAGCCGCTTCAGGTAGGACAGCGACGAGTAGCCGGTGCCGAAATCGTCGATCGACAATTCGACTCCCATCGCGTACAGCCGCTCCAGCGTTTGCTGCGCACGCACCGGGTCGTCCATGATCGCGCTCTCGGTGATCTCCAGGCAGAACGACGACGATGGTACCTGGTGGCGGGTCAGGATGTCGACGAACTTGGCCGGCAGATCCTGATCCAGCAGGTCACGGGTCGACAGATTGACCGAAATCTTCAGTTGCAGCCCGCGCGCCTGCCACTGGCTGGCCTGCGCCGCCGCCTGCTCCAGCACCCAGCGCGTCAGCAGGCGGATGAAGCCGGTCTTTTCGGCGAACGGAATGAAATGGTCGGGCTGGATCATGCCCCGTTTAGGATGCAGCCAGCGCACCAGCGCCTCGACGCCGACCACCTTGCCGCTTTTCAGCACCGCCTTCGGCTGTACGTGCAGCCGGAATTCGCCGTGGTCCAGCGCGCGCCGCAATTCGCCCAGCAGCGACAGGCTGTCCTGGCTGGTCTTGTCGATCGCCGCCTCGTACACCACCGCCTCGTTGCCGCTGTGCTTGGCGGCGTACATCGCCACCTCGGCCCGCGACAGCAGCGATTCGGCGTCGTGGCCGTGTTCCGGGAAGCCGGCGATGCCTATGGAAGCGCCGAGATCGATGGTCTGGTCTTCCAGCGAGAGTGGCTCTTCCAGCGATTCCAGGATGCGGGCGGCGACCGTCTGCACCTCGTCAAGCTGGCTGTCTGGCAGCAGCAGCGCGAATTCGTCGCCGCCCAGGCGCGCGATCTGGTCGGAATTGCGCATCTTCAGCGCCGTCAGCCGCTGCGCTACCTGGCGCAGCAGCGCGTCGCCGAACGAATGTCCGAGCACATCGTTGACGTGCTTGAAGCGGTCCAGGTCCATCATCAGCACGTGGCAGCGCAGCCGGTATTTGCGCGCCTGCGCCAGCGCGCTGTCGAGCAGCGTAACGAACTGGGCGCGGTTCGGCAGGCCGGTCAGGCTGTCCCAGTAGGCCAGGCGGCGGATTTCCAGCTCGCGGTTGGCGATGCCCTCGCGCATGCTGGAGAACGCGCGCGACAGTTCGCCGATCTCGTCCTGGCGCTCGATGTCGATTCCGCCCTGGTAGTAGTCGCCGCTGCCCAGGCGCTTGGCGCTTTCGGCCAGCTGGCGCAGCGGACCGGTGATGCGGCGTGCGGTGACGATGCTGCCAATCAGCGCCAGTGCGATGCCGACCGCGGTCAGCAGCAGCAGCGTGGTCTGCAGCCGGCGGTAAGGCGCGACCGCCGCTTCGATCGGTTCCTGCAGCACCACTACCGCAGTGTGGTCTGCATTCTGCGCCAGCCGGAAAATCCGGATCCCATATTCGCCATCGCTCAGCTGCAGTTCAGACGGCAGTGCTGCGGCTGACGTGTTGCGCTGCATTTCCTGCGCCAGCGCCTCGGCAGCGCCGTCGTCCAGCGATGACACACCGGCTTGCCAACTGCCGTTCTCGGCGCGCGTCAGGACCGTGAACTGCAATGCCGTCAATTCGCCGATGTTGGCCGCCAGCATGCCGTCGAGCTCGGCTGCCAGCACCACCCAGCCGGTCATGGTGGGCGCCTTGACCGGCAGCGCGGCGATCTGAAAGGTGCGCCGGTCGGCCAGCGCGATCCCGCTTGCCTGGCCGTTCTGTTCGGCGTCGTCCACCAATTGCATGAGCGCGCGCTCCAGACCCTTCGACGGCATGCCGCCGGCCGCTGCCTGGATCCGGCGGTCGGGGCTGACCAGCAGCGTCAGCGCGGCGCCGCTGGTGGCGCCATGCGCGTCCAGAAGTGTGCTGATGGCGCCATGGTCGGACTCAATCACCGCCTGGCCGAAGGCAGCGTCCTGCGCCAGCAGCCGGGCGCTCTGCATCAGAGCCTGCACCTTCTGTTCCAGCAGGTGCCGGAACACGCGCTCGCCGGTCACCAGATCGCTGCCGATTGACGCGCGTGCGTTGTCGCGGATATCGGCGCGAATGGCGAAAAAGCCGGCCAGCTGTACCGCCAGGATCAAGAACAGGAAAAAGAGGACGATGCGGCTTTCGAGACTGCGCAGGCGCATGAAAATTCCTAATGTGCGACCGCGTTGGCCTTGAAGGGAAATGGAAGCGATGCGGAGCGAATAGCCCGCAGGAAATTGTAGCGCCACGGCTCCCGGCCTTGGAAGCCGTGGGTAACCGCTATGGGCTGGTTGTTGTGGAATGCCGACGAATCGGGCGCGCGGCGCACAGGTACTGCGGAGGACCAAGCGAGGCCGGCTAGGCGAAGGAAGGGAAAAAACTGCGGAGCGACATTGTCCGGGGCACTCAACTCTGAATCCTTTGCGATCGGGCCGGCCTGAGACTCTGCGATGCCGCCCGGAAAATATATGGCGCCGACTTTAGCATAATTTTTTTACAAGTCCGCTCACAATTGCCGTGTACAGCGTCAAAACGCATACCGTGGGCGCGGTGATGTTGCGTATTCCAGACTGGTATGCGGCGACAGCGGAACAGCACGCTTGCCAGTGTGGCGCGGGCGCTGTCATTTCCGCAAATTTGCGCTTTCAAAATGAAAAAAAGTCGTCTATAATTCACGCTTTCGCGGCTGTAGCTCAGCTGGATAGAGTACTTGGCTACGAACCAAGGGGTCGTGGGTTCGATTCCTGCCAGCCGCACCAGTAAAATCAAGGGGTTCCGTTCACAAGACGGGACCCCTTTTGTTTTGGTCGATTGATGCCGAAAATTTTTGTCGGCGATCTAGTCCTGGAAGAGAAATGCGCCTTGCTTCGACCCTCGTTGGCTGCTGGAACCGATTGGCGTTATTGCGTCAGCAGTAGCCGAGTTGCGCCGAAATGACCCGGCTCATACCATCTGGCCACCTCAGACACCGAGCGGTTCAGCGTGATCGCCGACGACTTGAGGCCGGGTCGGGTTTTGGGTTCCTCCTTCAAACCTGTCCCCGGCGTGTGTCAGTCGAAGCAAAATTCTTTCGATACCGGGACCGTCACTGCCCGGACACGGCCGTCCGGGCAGTGACAACCGCTACTCCAGAGCGACGACGGCCTTTTCCAGAGTCGCGTCAAAGCCCATTTTCCGTGGCGCGGTCGGCGTCCATTGATCCCAGGTCACGCCGAGGCTGCTGTTGTTGGGATTCCCGGTCCGGATGAATGCCGCGATGCTCTTCTGCATCAGATTGGAAAGAGCCAATCTGCCCGGTTCGTTGGCTTTGCTCCAGCCGAAGCTATTCAGACTCAGGTTGAAGTTGCCGAAAATGAAAGGCAGATCCCCTGTGTGCCACGCGCCGTAAACGTCGTTCCATGGTGCTGGCTGCTTGTTCCACTTGAAGTCATACATGTACAAGGGAACCTGCGGATAATAAGCGGTGTTGGTCGCGACACCAAGGCCCAGGAACCCAGCCGTGGTGATGCTCGGTCCCGGACTGATGCGGTTTGGATTGTTATAGATGTAGGCGTTGTAGTTCTCCAAGGTCAGCGGCGTGACGATGCTGCCGTCGATCAGGTCCTCGAACTTGAGGTTGCTGACCGTGCCGAGGTAAGTGCCGTTCATCCACTTGATCCGGGTATAGTCATCGACCTTGAAGGCGGACGAAAAGAGCTTGCCTTCTTCCGACGTATTCCCGACCAGCTGCGGAACCTTGTTGAAATTGCCGCTGGTGATTGCGGTCGTCACATTGGCGGGCATGACGGTGCCGTCCGCAATCGGTGCCACCGTTCCCCACAACGTTGCGGTAGCCGATCCCGGTTCGAAGGTACGCGAGCCGGTGCCCCACTTGCCGCCGGTCGGGTCGACCTGGATATCGTAGAACTCGGCATTGGACTTGGACATCAGATAGTTCTTGATCCACGCGTCGGTCTGAGCCGTTCGGTATGCGTCGGCGGAAGCCTTGTCGGTGGCAAAGCCATCCTTGATCAGCAACGCATTGATGATGGCGTTGGCTTTGTTGATCGCGGTTGCCGGCGGGCTGCCGCTGGCGCCGCCGCTGATCGGAATGGCCTTGTGGAAGAGGTCCTTGGCAAGCGGCGAAACGATCAGGGCGTTGACGTTGGTGGCGCCGGCGGATTGGCCCATGATCGTCACGTTATTCGGGTCACCGCCGAAACTGGCGATGTTGTTCTTGACGAACTTCAGGGATTGGATCAAATCCAGAAGGGCGAAATTGCCGGAATCCCTGACAGGATCGCCGGTGTTCAAGGCTGGATGGGCAAACCAGCCCATGGCGCCGAGCCGATAGGGGACGGTGACGACTACCGCGTTGGCGTTGTTCGCCAGATTGCCGCCGAGGTAGATCGGATCATAGGAGGCGCCGACGACGTTGCTGCCGCCGTGGATGAAGACGATCACCGGCAGCTTCGTTCCATCGTCGGTCGACGGGCGCCAGATATTCAGGTACAGACAGTCCTCGGAACCGATCGTCTTGTAGAAGGTTTCCCAGATCGCGCTGTAATCCTTGCCCTTGGGGGCCGGACCGAACATGCCGCCCACCTGGGTGCAGGCATCGCTGTATTCCTTGGCCGGCCTGACGTTCGTCCATTTGTCAGGAGCTTGCGGCGGCTGCCAGCGCAGGTTGCCGACCGGCGGCTTGGCGAACGGAACGCCGAGCCAGGCGAGGGTCTTTTCGTTCGTGTTCGCCACACCCTCGATCTGGCCATATTCGGTGGCACGCACCAGTTTCGGCCCGCTATCGCCGCCTGAGTCCGAGCTGCTGCCACCACATCCAGCCAGCCCGAGGCCGAGGACGGCCGATGTCACCAAGGCTGCGGTGACCGGCTTCATTTTGCAGACGTTCATGTCTCATCTCCATTTGTGTTGTGCCGTCAGCCTATTGCCGTCGGCGTCTCTACCAATATCTGGCCTCGGCCTCAGGCATGGCTGAAGGTTTTGGCGTCAAACATCGATTGCGATAGGAAAAACCACCCGACCGCCGAGCGCGTCTGGGCAGTGAACATATCCCTAGGCGTGTGCGAGCTCCTCCCTACGGAAATACACTTTCAATGATTGTCAGCGCGGCGACAATGTGTGGTTTGCACACAAAAAAACGAATTCCTGTGTAATAACTGGACCGTTTCTGCATTGCGGATATCGCGGTGGTGTGAAGCTTTTTTTTCAGCTTCCTGATCGGCTCCGATCGGACGGCAGATTCCTTTTGCTGCGCCGGTTGCGCGTAGCCGCCGCGCGCGCCACACTGCCGACTCCAATCCAATGAAGGAACGCCCATGACCGCTTCCACCACCACCGCCATCGACGCCCGTCTAGAACGAATCGGTATCGCGCTACCCTCGCCACCGGCGCCGGCCGGCGCCTATTCGCGCGTGGTGGTGCGCAATGGCATCGGCTTCATTTCCGGCCAGTTTCCGCTGGTCGACGGCAAGCTCGCCTACGCTGGCTGCGTCGGCGCCGACCTGAGCGAAGAGGAAGGGCGGCTGGCGGCGCGGCTGGCGGCGATCAACGTGCTGGCGCAGATCCGCGCGCATCTGGGCGGTTTCGAGGGCTTTGCCGGGCTGTTGCGGGTGGAGGGCTACGTCGCCAGCGCGCCCGGCAATTTCAGCCAGCCGCGGGTGCTGGACGGCGCCTCTGACCTGCTGGTGGAGGTGCTGGGGGCGGAACTCGGCGCGCATGCCAGGACCGCGTTTGCGATGACGCAGCTGCCGCTCGGCGCGCCGGTCGAGCTGGCGGTCAGCTTCGCCACCGCCACACGCTAGTTCCGGCTCTGCGGCATACTGCCCTTTCCAGCATGGCAACGGGAGGGGACAGATGCCGCCGGCAGCAGAACAGGATTTTTCCAAAGGCGCCGCCTTCGTGCGCGGCCAGTATGTACCGATCGCCGAGGCGGCGATTTCGATCACCGACTGGGGTTTCCTGCGTTCGGACGCCACCTACGACGTGGTAACCGCGTGGGACGGCGCCTTCTTCCGGCTGGATGCTCACCTGGAACGCTTTCTGCGCAGTTGCCACCGCCTGCGGCTGGACCCGGGCCGCACGCCGGTGCAGATCGTCGAGGTACTGACGCAGTGCGTGCGGCTGTCCGGCCTGCGCGAATCCTACGTCGAGATGATCTGCACCCGCGGCCAGCCGGCCTGGGGTTCGCGCGACCCGCGCCAGGCGGCGAACCAGTTCTATGCGTTCGCAGTGCCGTTCGTCTGGATCGCCAACGAGGAGCAGCGCACGCGCGGACTGCACGTGATGGTCAGCGACATCCCGCGCATCCCGGCGCGCTCGGTCGATCCGACCGTCAAGAATTACCACTGGAACGACCTGACCATGGGCCTGTTGGGTGCGCTCGACGCCGGTGCCGACAGCGTGCTGCTGACCGACGGTGCCGGTAACATTGCCGAGGGACCGGGCTTCAACCTGTTCTGCATCAGCGACGGCGTGCTGGTGACGCCGGCCGAAGGCGTGCTGGAAGGGATCACCCGCCGTACCGTGCTGGAAATGGCGCAGGGGCTCCGGCTGCCGGTGCAGGTACGGGCGCTGCCGGCGGCGGAATTGCGCGGCGCGCAGGAAGCCTTCCTGTCCAGTTCCGGCGGCGGCGTGCTACCGGTGACACGGGTCGACGGCCGTGCGATCGGCGACGGTGCGCCCGGGCCGCTGACCCGGCGCCTTGCCGACCTGTACTGGAAGTGGCACCGCGATCCGCGCTACAGCACCCCGATCGATTATTCCGCCTGAGCCGCGCGGCGGACAACTTGCCGGAGGACGATGATGAACCTGCGTCTGCCCTATCCATCCCCGCGCCTGCTGCCAGCGCTGCTGTGCCTGACGCTGGCCGGCTGCGCCAGCTGGCGCACGGAACCCACGCCTGCGCCGGTATCCGACGCCTGCGCGCTGCCCACGAC
>JBATWJ010000045.1:0-2284 GCA_049672545.1 Burkholderiaceae bacterium | reverse complement strand
GCCGAAGCCGGCGGCACTGCCGCCGCCCGGCGTGCCGCCATACAGCATGATGCCGGGACGCACCCAGTCGCATGCCAGGTCCGGGTGCATCAGCGTCGCCGCCGAATTGCTGACGCTGCGCTCGCCGTCCAGGCCGGCGCTGGCATCAGTGAAGCGGCGCACCTGCTCGGCCAGCGGCAGCGCCGGATGGCCGGCGCGGTCGGCGTTGGCGAAATGGGTCATCATGCCGATCCGCCGCACCGCCGGCAGCGCCCGCAGCCGCGCATAGGCGGCGCGGAAGGCACCCGGCTCGAAGCCGAGCCGGTTCATGCCGCTATTCATCTTCAGGTGGACGTCGATCGCCGCGCGCAGGCTGGATTGCTCCAGCATGGCGATCTGCTCGTTGCAATGGACCGCGGTTTCGATGCCGCGCTCGGCCAAAAGCGGCAGGTCGGTGGCGTCGAAGAATCCTTCCAGCAGCAGCAGCCGTTTTTGCCAGCCCAGCTGGCGCAGGCGCAGCGCGCCATCGACCTCGATCAGCGCCAGTCCGTCGGCGTCGGCGAAGCCGCGCAGGCCGCGCTCCAGCCCGTGGCCGTAGGCGTTGGCCTTGACCACCGCCCACACCCGCGCACTGCCCGCACAGCGGCGGGCAACGGCCAAATTATGCTGCAGGGCAGCGACATCGATTGTGGCGACAAGCGGTCTTGGCATGTGGGCAATGACGAATGTGAAAGATTGATTCCTGGTGGATTTTCAATTTTACCCGAGTGCTCAGGTATGGCATTCTGGGTTCTGGCACGTTCAACTTTTCGTGGTATAAAGCAGGCCGACGCCATTTCCTGAACCCTCGACAGATGCGGATGAATCGCGGTTTTTACACCATTATGGCAGCGCAGTTTTTTTCGTCGCTGGCCGATAATGCACTGCTGATCGCCGCCATCGCACTCCTGGTCGAAATGGATTCGCCGGACTGGATGACGCCGCTCCTCAAGCTGTTCTTCGTGCTCTCCTACGTGCTGCTGGCGGCCTTCGTCGGTGCCTTTTCGGATGCGATGCCGAAGGGCCGTGTGATGTTCATCACCAACCTGATCAAGGTGTTCGGCTGCGGCCTGATGTTCTTCGACGTCCACCCGCTGATCTCCTATGCGGTGGTCGGCTTCGGCGCCGCCGCCTATTCGCCGGCCAAGTACGGCATCCTGACCGAACTGCTGCCGCCGGAAAAGCTGGTCGCCGCCAACGGCTGGATCGAAGGCTTGACGGTCGCCTCGATCATCCTCGGCACCGTGATGGGCGGCGCGCTGGTCAATCCGCACATCGCCACCACCCTGCTGCAGTTCGACCTGCCACTGATCGATACTGGCATCGACACGCCGACCGAGGCGGCGCTGTGCGTGATCGTGCTGGCCTATCTGGTGGCCGCCGCCTTCAACCTGAAGATTCCCGACACCGGCGCCCGCTACGCCCATCAGGAGCGCAACCCGATGCGGCTGGTGGCCGATTTCGCCCAGTGCACCACCAAGCTGTGGTCCGACAAGCTGGGCCAGATTTCGCTGGCGGTCACTACGCTGTTCTGGGGCGCCGGCGCCACGCTGCAGTTCATCGTGCTGAAATGGGCCGAAAAATCGCTGGCGATGCCGCTCGACCGGGCCGCCATCCTGCAGGGCGTGGTGGCACTCGGCGTGGCCATCGGCGCGGTCGCAGCCGCCCGCTTCGTACCGCTGAAGCGCTCGCTATCGGTGATGCCGCTCGGCATCGCGATGGGCTTGGTGGTGATCGCGATGACGCTGGTGCACACCGCCTGGATCGCCTACCTGCTGCTGCTGGTGATCGGCATGCTGTCCGGCTATTTCGTGGTGCCGATGAACGCGCTGCTGCAGCACCGCGGCCACGTGCTGATGAGCGCCGGGCATTCGATCGCGGTACAGAATTTCAACGAAAACATGTCCGTTCTGACCATGCTGGTGCTGTATGCGGTGATGGTGAAGCTGGACCTGAACGTCAACCTGGTGATCGTCCTGTTCGGCCTGTTCGTGGCCGGCACCATGTTCGCGGTGATGCGCAAGCATGCCGCCAATCAGCGCGAATACGACTCGCTGGCGCTGATCGGCGAGCACAAGCATTAAACACATTCAAGCGGCGAGCGCCGCGATCCGTTCCCGCGCACGCCGGCGCCAGTCGTCCGGCACGATGAAGCCGCGCTCCATCTCCAGCGCCTCTCCACCCTGCACTTCCAGCACCGCCACCAGCAGCGGCCGGTCGCTGCTGGCGAAATGCAGTTCCAGGGCGGCGCGCAGCGCGGTACGGT
>JBATWJ010000044.1:0-19359 GCA_049672545.1 Burkholderiaceae bacterium | reverse complement strand
CTGTCGCTGCTGCTGCTGCGGCACGCCGCCGACGTCGGGCTGCCGCTGCTGCAGACGGCGCATGCAGCGCCGGTCGAGGCCGGTCGGCAAGACCGCTATGTGCGCGAAAACCTGGCGGCGATGGCGGTCAAGCTGGGCGAAATGCAGGCCCAGCTGATGCGGCTGGATGCGCTCGGCGAGCGGGTGCAGGGTCTGGCCGGGATCAAGCCGGAAGAATTCAACTTCCATGAGATGCCGGGCCGCGGCGGTCTGGCGCCATCGTCGGCGGCACAACCGGCGCACGAACTCGGCATGGCCGAATTCCGCGCACTGCTGGATGCGGTCGCTGAAGGCGTCGAACAGCGCGGCGACTATCTGAACGTGGTGGAAACCGCGCTGATGACCAACCAGATCAAGTCGCGCATGCTGCCAACCATTCAGCCGGTGGCGGTCGGCTACAACGCTTCCGGCTTCGGGCTGCGCATTGATCCGTTCAATGGGCGCAGCAGTTTTCATGGCGGCATCGACTTCCCGGCGCCGACCGGCACACCGATCATCGCCGCCGCCGGCGGCGTCGTGATCGCCGCCGAATACCATCATGAATACGGCAACATGCTGGAAATCGACCACGGCAACGGCATCGTCACCCGCTATGCGCACGCCTCGCGCCTGCTGGCCAAGGTCGGCGACATCGTGCGGCGCGGCCAGCAGGTGGCGACGATCGGCGCCACTGGCCGTTCGACCGGCGCCCACTTGCATTTCGAGGTGCTGGTCAAGGGCGTGCGCCAGGATCCGCAGAAATTCCTGAAGGCCGGCGCCGACCAGGCCGGCGTGGCGGCGCTGACGTCGCGCTGATGCCGTGCCGACGTCGCGCCATGCCCACGGCCGCCTTGTTTCCGGAAGGCTATTGCTTCCCGGCCGGCCGTCCCAATCTGCAGAAGGTCGCATGATAAAATCCGCCATTTGGCCCCAGCCCGGCTCGATGCCCGCAACCGCGTGCGCATCGGAGCTTCCCGGCGTTTTCTAGAATCCAAGCATGTCATTACTGACTCAGATTTTCGGCAGCCGCAACCAGCGCCTGCTCAAGCAATACAAGAAAACAGTCCGCGAAATCAACGCCCTCGAAGCGGCGACGGAGAAGCTGTCCGATGCCGAACTGCAGGCCAAGACGGCTGAGTTCAAGCAGCGTGTGGCCGACGGCACCAGCCTCGACGCGCTGCTGCCGGAAGCATTCGCGGTCTGCCGCGAGGCCAGCAAGCGGGTGCTGAAGATGCGCCACTTCGACGTCCAGCTGATCGGCGGCATGGTGCTGCATGACGGCAAGATTTCCGAAATGGGCACCGGTGAAGGCAAGACGCTGATGGCGACGCTGCCGGCCTACCTGAACGCGCTGTCCGGCCAGGGCGTGCATGTGGTGACCGTCAACGACTACCTGGCGCAGCGCGACGCCGAATGGATGGGCAAGCTATACGGCTGGCTCGGCCTGTCGACCGGCATCAACCTGTCGCAGATGGATCACGCGGCCAAGCAGGCAGCCTATGCGGCCGACATCACCTACGGCACCAACAACGAATTCGGCTTCGACTACCTGCGCGACAACATGGTCTACGACATCGCCGACCGCGTGCAGCGCGAGCTGAATTTCGGCATCGTCGACGAAGTCGACTCGATCCTGATCGACGAGGCCAGAACGCCGCTGATCATCTCCGGCCAAGCCGAAGACCATACCGAGATGTACCAGAAGATCAACTCGGTGCCGCCGCTGCTGACGCAGCAGATCGGCGAGGAAACGCCGGACGGCAAGGGCCACATCGAGGTGCCGGGCGACTACACCAAGGACGAGAAGGCGCACCAGGTGCTGCTGACCGAAGCCGGCCATGAAAAGGCCGAGCGCATCCTGACCGAGATGGGGCTGCTGCCGGAAGGCGCGTCGCTGTACGACGCCGCCAACATCACGCTGATCCATCACCTGTACGCGGCGCTGCGCGCGCATGCGCTGTACCACCGCGACCAGCATTACGTGGTGCAGAACGGCGAGGTGGTGATCGTCGACGAATTCACCGGTCGCATGATGACCGGGCGCCGCTGGTCGGACGGCCTGCACCAGGCGGTCGAGGCCAAGGAAGGCGTCAAGATCCAGAACGAGAACCAGACGTTGGCGTCGATCACGTTCCAGAACTATTTCCGCATGTACAAGAAGCTGGCCGGCATGACCGGCACGGCCGACACCGAAGCCTACGAATTCCAGGAAATCTACGGGCTCGAAACGGTCGTGGTGCCGCCCAACAAGCCGAGCCAGCGCAAGGACCTGCAGGACCAAGTCTACAAGACCAACGAGGAAAAGTACAAGGCGATGGTCAACGACATCGCCGATTGCCGCCAGCGCGGCCAGCCGGTGCTGGTCGGCACCACGTCGATCGAGAATTCGGAGCTGCTGTCCGGCATCCTGACCAAGGCCAAGCTGCCGCACAACGTGCTGAACGCCAAGCAGCACGCGCGCGAAGCGGAAATCATCGCCCAGGCCGGACGACCGCAGCAGATCACGATCGCCACCAACATGGCCGGCCGCGGCACCGACATCGTGCTCGGCGGCAGCATCGAAAAGCAGGTACAGGCGATCGAGGCCGACGCAGCGCTGTCCGACGCCGACAAGCAGCAAGCGGTGGGCAAGTTGAAGGATGAGTGGCAGGCGCTGCACGAACAGGTGGTGGCGGCCGGCGGCCTGCACATCATCGGCACCGAGCGGCACGAATCGCGCCGGGTCGACAACCAGCTGCGCGGCCGCGCCGGTCGTCAGGGCGATCCGGGCTCGTCGCGCTTCTACCTGTCGCTGGACGATCCGCTCTTGCGCATCTTCGCCGGCGACCGCGTGCGCGCGATCATGGACCGGCTGAAGATGCCGGAAGGCGAGCCGATCGAGGCCGGCATCGTGTCGCGCTCGATCGAATCGGCGCAGCGCAAGGTGGAAGCGCGCAACTTCGACATCCGCAAGCAGCTGCTCGAATACGATGACGTCGCCAATGACCAGCGTAAGGTGATCTACCAGCAGCGCAACGAACTGCTCGCGGCACAGGACGTGTCGGAACTGATCGCGGCGCTGCGCCACGGCGTGTTCACCGAGGTGTTCCGCACCCACGTGCCGGAGCAGTCGGTCGAGGAGCAGTGGAACATTCCGGCGCTGGAGGCGGCGCTGGCCAACGAATGGCAGGTTCCGCTGCCGCTGGCGAAGATTCTGGAGAGCGAGCCCGATCTGAGCGACGAGGACCTGCTGGAACGCGTGCTGCAGGCGGCCGACGACATCTACCAGGCCAAGGTGGCGCTGGTCGGCAAGGAAGCGTTCTCCGGCTTCGAGCGCAGCGTGATGCTGCAGAACGTCGACAGTCACTGGCGCGAGCATCTGGCCGCGCTCGACCATCTGCGCCAGGGCATTCACCTGCGCGGCTATGCGCAAAAGAATCCGAAGCAGGAATACAAGCGTGAAGCCTTCGAACTGTTCGGGCAGATGCTGGACCTGATCAAGAATGGCGTGGTGCGGATCATCATGTCGGTGCGCATCCAGAGCCGCGAGGAAATCGAAGCGGCGGAAGAGCGGATGGCGCCGGCGCCGGTCGGCAACGTGCATTACCAGCACGCCGACTTCGGCGCCGAACAGAGCGAGTCCGGCGAACTGCTGGCGCCGACCGCCGATGGCGAGCAGCCGCGCCAGCAGCCGCTGGTGAACGCGGTGCCGAAGGTCGGACGCAACGATCCCTGCCCGTGCGGCAGCGGCAAGAAATACAAGCAATGCCACGGCCGGCTGGCCTAGGCCGGCGCGCGCCAGCAAAAATTTCCGGCGCGGGGACGACCCCGCCGCCTGTCTGCGAACGGGGACGGCCCCAGAAACGATGGGGGAACCTATGGCTTGGTTGATTCTGTTCGTGGCGGGACTGTTCGAAGTGGCGTGGGCGGTCGGCCTCAAATACACCGAGGGATTCAGCCGCTTCTGGCCAAGCGTCGGCACGGTGGCGGCCATGGCCGCCAGCGTCGCGCTGCTCGGCATTGCGGTCAAGACGCTGCCGCTCAGCACCGCTTACGCGGTCTGGACCGGTATCGGCGCGGTCGGCGCGGTGATCCTCGGGATCGTGCTGTTCCAGGAGTCGGCCTCGGCGGCGCGCCTGCTGTGCGTCGGCCTGATCCTGGTCGGTATCGTCGGCCTGAAACTGGTATCGGCCGACTAGCGCCTACTGGCTGCCGCCCTGCGGCGGCCATTACAATCAACGCTTGATTCAACCAGGGGACTTTCCATGGCCGTCAATCTTCCTCTTCCCGTCGCCGCCGAACTGCTGCCGGTGCCCGGCCTCGAACTGGGCCATGCCGCAGCCGGCGTGCGCAAGGCCAACCGCAAGGACCTGCTGGTGCTGACGCTGGCGCCGACGGCGACCGTGGCCGGCGTGTTCACCGCCAACCGCTTTTGCGCGGCGCCGGTGCAGCTGTGCAAGGAGCATCTGGCGCAGGGCGAGCCGATCCGCGCGCTGGTGATCAATACCGGTAACGCCAACGCCGGTACCGGCGAACCCGGCCTGGCCAACGCGCGTGCCACCTGTGCGGCGTTGGCGCAGCTGTTGGACTGTGCGCCGCAGCAGATCCTGCCGTTCTCGACCGGCGTGATCCTCGAGCCGCTGCCGGTAGAGCGCATCGTCGCCGGCCTGCCGCAGGCGCTGGCCAACCGCAGCAGCAATAACTGGCTGAATGCGGCCGAGGCGATCATGACCACCGACACCCAGCCGAAGGCGGCGTCGAGCACGGTCGAGATCGGCGGCAAGACCGTGACGCTGACCGGGATTTCGAAGGGTGCCGGCATGATCCGGCCGAACATGGCGACCATGCTCGGCTTCGTTGCCACCGACGCCAAGGTGGCGCAGCCGCTGCTGCAGCGGCTGGTGAAGGAGGCGGCCGACGCGTCGTTCAACTGCATCACGATCGACGGCGACACCTCGACCAACGATTCCTTCATGCTGATCGCCACCGGTGCCTCGGGTGTCGAGATCAAGGCCATCGACACCGCCGAATACGCGGCACTGGCGGCGGCGGTGACCGCGCTGTCGCGGCAACTGGCGCAGATGATCGTGCGCGACGGCGAAGGCGCGACCAAGTTCATCACGGTCGAAGTCGAGGGCGGCCGCGACCGCGAAGAATGCCGCAAGATCGCCTACGCGATCGGCCATTCGCCGCTGGTCAAGACCGCGTTCTTCGCGTCCGACCCGAACCTCGGCCGCATCCTGGCGGCGATCGGCTACGCCGGCGTCGACGATCTCGACGTCGGCCAGCTCGACCTGTACCTGGACGACGTGCTGGTCGCCAAGGGCGGCGGCCGCAATCCCGATTACCAGGAGGCCGACGGCCAGCGCGTGATGCGGCAGGCCGAAATCACGGTGCGCGTGGTGCTGCGGCGCGGCGATGCCGCCGCCACCGTCTGGACCTGCGATCTGTCGCACGAATACGTGACGATCAACGCCGATTACCGTTCCTGAACGCCGGCGTGGCCGCCCGCGGCGGCCCGCCTTCCTTGCCGTTGTCTTCCCCGCTGTCCATCGCCCGTTCCATGACCCAACTCGACCAGTTCCTGACCCGCGCCGAAGCGCTGCTGAGCCGCCTCGAAAACTTCCTGCCGCACACCGCCGCCGCACCCGACTGGAATGCCGCCACCGCGTTCCGCTGGCGCCGGCGCGGCGCGCACGGTTATCTGCAGCCGGTCGGCCATATTTCCAGCATCAGCCTCTCCGACCTGCACAACATCGAGCCGCAGAAGCAGCAGATCGAGCAGAACACGCGCCAGTTCGTCGACGGCAAGCCGGCCAACAACGTGCTCTTGACCGGTGCCCGCGGCACCGGCAAGTCATCGCTGATCAAGGCCTGCCTGAACCAGTTCGCGCCGCAGGGCCTGCGCCTGATCGAGGTCGACAAGAGCGATCTCGGCGACCTGGCCGACATCGTCGACCTGGTGGCGGCGCGGCCGGAGCGCTTCATCATCTTTTGCGACGACCTGTCGTTCGAGGAAGGCGAGGGCGGCTACAAGGCGCTCAAGGTGGCGCTGGACGGCAGTGTGTCGGCGCAGTCGGACAACGTGCTGATCTACGCCACTTCCAACCGGCGCCACCTGATGCCGGAACGGATGTCCGACAACGCCGGCTATACCCACACCGAGGATGGCGACCTGCATCCGGGCGAGACCGTCGAGGAAAAGATTTCGCTGTCCGAGCGCTTTGGGCTGTGGGTCACCTTCTACCCGTTCCGGCAGGATGACTATCTGGACATCGTCGGCCACTGGCTGCGCCATTTCGGCTGCGATGCCGAACAGATCGGCGCCGCCCGCGACGAGGCGCTGCGCTGGGCGCTGCAGCGCGGCTCGCGCTCGGGCCGGGTCGCCTGGCAGTTCGCGAAGGATTACGCCGGCAAGTTGAAAAACGCTGACTAGGGGAGTATGGCGAAAAATCAGCCTATCCCGGAGTGTTTCTGCGCGGTTTTAAAAATACACATATGAGTATGTGAAACGCTGGTTAACCAGCGCCAGCCGTTCCTGTTCCCTTTTCGAATTGCCTGCCATGCCGGACTCCGCCCCGATCGATGTCGCCGTCGGCATCCTGATGAAGCCGAACGGCGACGTGCTGCTCGGTCAGCGGCCGGCCGGCAAGCCGTATGCCGGCTATTGGGAATTCCCTGGTGGCAAGGTAGAGCCGGGCGAATCGGTATTCGCCGCGCTGCAGCGCGAATTCATGGAAGAGCTCGGCGTGCAGGTGCTGTCGGCGCAGCCGTGGTGCGGCGTCGAACACGTCTATCCGCACGCGCACGTGCGGCTGCATTTCTACATCAGCCGCGACTGGCAGGGCGAACCGCAAAGCCTGGAAGGACAGGCGTTCGCGTGGCAGGGGGCGGTTGCGGTCGAGCCGCTGCTGCCGGCCACGGTGCCGCTGCTCGAATGGCTGGACCGCGTGCGCGCGCAGCCCGCTTCAGAACACGAACGGCAATAGTGCGCGGGTGCGGCGCGCATACGCCGCATAGTCGGGGTAGCGCTGCCGCAGCAGGCGTTCCTCGCGCCGTATCTTGACCGCCAATAGCGCCGCCAGTAGCGCGGCCAGTCCCCATTTCATCCCGCTCTGGTACGCCAGGCACGCCGCCAGCGCGCACAACAGCACTGCCAGATACATCGGATGGCGCACGTGGCGATAGATGCCGCGCGTAACCAGTCGGCCGCCGGTGCGCGGCTCCGGCAGCACGCTGACGGTGTCCTTGCCCATCGCCGCCGTGGCGGCCAGCGCGATGGCGGCGCCGGCGCCGAGCAGCAACAGGCAGGCGGCAAGACTGAACGGGGAAAAGGACGGCGCTGTGAACGGCCACGCGAGCAGCGCGATCAGCAGGAATTGGCCGGCAACCAATAGATGGGACATCGCGCGACGGCGGCCGGCCGCTTCAGTCGTCCGGTTCCAGGTCGGACGGCGGATTGGCGGCCGGGATCGTGTATTTTTCGGCGGCCCAGGCGCCGAGGTCGATCTGCTTGCAGCGCTCGCTGCAGAAGGGCCGGAACTTGTTGTCTGCAGACCATTCGGTTTTCTTACCGCAGGTCGGGCATTCGACGACCGGATTCATCTCCATCTGCTCAGAAATTGCACAGGGTCAGCTCGAACGGCACCTCGCCGTCGTACGCCTTCGGCTTCAGGTCGCCGTCCTGCGACGTGAAGCGCACCCACAGCATGTACTTGTTGGCCGAGATTTCCGGGATTGCGCCCAGCGCCGGGTCGAGCGCCAGGCGCAGCATCTGATATATTTTGCCCTGCAGCATCTGCTGGTAGCTGCCGGACTGGGCGGTGATCTTCATGGTCTGCCCGGATTCGCGCAACAGCCGCAGCACCACCGCGATCGCGTCGAACAGCGGCGCCAGCGGCGCGAACCACTTGGAAATGTCGGCCAGCCGTTCGGCGGCGCCGTGGTGCTGCCACGCGTAGTACGACGGCAGGTCGAATTCGCAGGCGCCGCCGGGAATGATGGTGCGGCCGCGGATGCTCATCAGCCACTCGTTGTCGCGCACATTCTGGCCGGTACGGCCCTGGGCCGCCATCAGCGCGCTGCTGGCACGGTCCACTTCGGACAGGATCCGGTCCAGCATCTCGGGTTGCACGTTCGGATTGCTCTTGAAGCCGAGCAGGGTCTGCTTTTGCCGCTCCAGTTCCTGCAGCAGGTCGGATTTCAGGTCGGCGCGGCCGGCGACTTCGAGCATTTCGAAGATGGTCGAGAGCGCGACGTGGTGCTGCAGAGGGCTTTCCTGCTGAACAAAGAAGGCGAATTTCTCGTAAAGATCTTCCAACCGCAACAACGTGCGTATCCGCTCGTTGAATGGGTATTCGTAGACGATCAAAGTGCAATCCTTAAAAGTTGATTGACTCCATATTTACGTGATTCTGAACGAAGCCCCGGTAAATTACAAATTAGGCAGCTATCCGGCGCCCTTCGCCTGCGCCAGGTACTGCGTGTGCAGCCGCTCGACCTGCGGCGCCAGCGCCGTGACCGGGCCGTCGTTGACGATGACGTCGTCGGCCGCCGCCAGCCGTTCGGCGCGGCTGACCTGCGCCGCCATGATGGCGCGCACCTGCGGCTCGGTCAGACCGCTGCGGCGCATCACGCGCTCGACCTGCTGCTGTTCCGGGCAATCCACCACCAGGATGCGCGCCACCCGCTGGCGCCAGCGGCCCGATTCGACCAAAAGCGGCACCGCGAATATCAGGTAGGCGCCGTCGGCTACGACGGCGGTGCGCTCGCATTCCTGCTGGATCAGCGGATGCAGGATCGCTTCCAGGCGCTGCTTGGCGCCGGCGTCGGCGAACACCAGCTGCCGCATCTTGGCGCGGTCCATCGCGCCGTCGGCATCGATGAAGCCGGCGCCGAAGGCGGCGCTGATCGCCGGGATCGCCAGCCCGCCGGGCATCGTCAGCTGGTGCGCGATCAGGTCGGTATCGATGATGGCGGCGCCGTGCGCGGCGAACAGGTCGGCCACCAGGCTCTTGCCGCTGCCGATGCCGCCGGTCAGGCCTACGGCGAAGGGAAGGGTGCTGCTCATCGGCACGCGCTACAGTGTACCGAGATAGGCGGCGACGATCGGCTTGCCGTAGAGCATCGTCAGCAGCCCGGCGGCCGCCAGGTAAGGGCCGAACGGAATCGGCTTGTGACGGCCGTGGCGCGCAAACAGGATCAGCCCGATGCCGACCAGCGCGCCGACCGCCGACGACAGCAGCACGATCACCGTCAGCATCTTCCAGCCGAGCCAGGCGCCGAGCGCGGCCAGCAGCTTGAAGTCGCCGTAGCCCATGCCTTCCTTGCCGGTCGCCAGTTTGAACAGCCAGTAGACCGACCACAGCGCCAGGTAACCGGCGACGGCGCCGATCACCGCTTCCGGCAGCGGCACGAAGGTGCCGTTCAGATTGACCAGGAGGCCCAGCCACAACAGCGGCAGCGTCAGGTCGTCCGGCAGCAGCTGGGTATCGGCGTCGATGAAGGTCATCGCGATCAGGAACCAGGCGAACACCAGCGACGCCAGTCCGGCCGGACCGCCGCCGAAGTGCCACACCAGCCAGAACGACAGCGCCCCGGTCAAGAGTTCCACCAGCGGATAGCGGATCGAGATCGGCGCCTTGCATTGTGCGCATTTGCCGCGCAGCGCCAGGTAGCTGACGACCGGAATGTTTTCCAGCGCGCCGATCCGGTGGCCGCAGTGCGGGCAGGCCGAGCGCGGCACCATCAGGTTGTAGCGGTCGGTGTGCGGTAGCGGCCGCTCGCTCTGTTCGGCGACGTAATTGTCGGATTCGCGCTGCATCATCTTCGGCAGCCGGTGGATCACCACGTTCAGGAAGCTGCCGATTACCAGTCCCAAGATACCGGCGGCGGCGGCCGCCAGCCAGCTGCCGGGCGGCGCCAGCCACAACAGTTCCGGCATCAGACCACCGCTCCCAGCTTGAAGATCGGCAGATACATCGCGATCACCAGGCCGCCGATCAACACGCCCAGGATGACCATGATCAGCGGCTCCATCAGGGAGGACAGCGAAGCCACCGCTTCGTCCACCTCGTTCTCGTAGAAATCGGCGACCTTGCCGAGCATCTGGTCGAGCGCGCCGGATTCCTCGCCGATCGCCACCATCTGCGTCACCATGTTCGGGAACACGTCGGAATTCTGCATCGCCACCGTCAGGCTGGTGCCGGTGCTGACCTCGGTCTGGATCTTCTTGGTGGCGTCCAGGTAGACGGTATTGCCGGCGGCGCCGCCGACCGAATCCAGTGATTCCACCAGCGGCACGCCGGCGGCGAACATGGTGGCCAGAGTGCGCGTCCAGCGGGCGATGGTAGCCTTGCGGATCACGGCGCCGAAGATCGGCGCCCGGAGCAGCAGCCGGTCCATGAAGCGCTGCACCTTGGTCGAGCGCCGCCACGACTGGAAGAACAGGTAGAGGCTGCCGAACAGGCCGCCGAAGATGATGTACCAATTGGCGACGAAGAAGTCCGAAATCGCCATCACCATCAGCGTCGGCGCCGGCAGGTCGGCGCCGAAACTGGTGAACACCTCCTTGAAGGCCGGCACCACCCAGATCATGATCACCGAGGTCACGACGAAGGCCACCACCAGGATCGAGATCGGATAGAACAGCGCCGACTTGATCTTGCCCTTGATCGCCAGCGTCTTTTCCTTGTAGACCGCGAGCCGCGTCAGCAGATCTTCCAGGATGCCGGCCTGTTCACCGGCGCCGACCAGGTTGCAGAACAGCGGATCGAAGTACAGTGGGTACTTGCGGAAGGCCTGGTTCAGGCTGGTGCCGGTTTCGACGTCGGCGCGGATGTCGTGCACCAGCTTCGACACCGATGGGTTCGAATGACCCTTGGCGACGATGTCGAACGATTGCAGCAGCGGCACCCCGGCCTTCATCATCGTCGCCAGCTGGCGGGTGAACAGCGTGATGTCCTTTTCCGACACCCGCTTGCCGCTGCGAAACGACTTTTTCTTGACCTTGGTGACCAGGATGCCCTGGCGGCGCAGCGTGACGTTGACCACGGTTTCGCCGCTGGCGCGCAATTCGCCGGACACGCGCTTGCCCTGCTTGTCCTTGCCTTCCCAGGCGAAGATCGATTCCTTGACCTGGCCGGCGCCGGCGCTGCTGCGCGCTGCAGTTGCCATCTATCCGCTCCTTGTTATACGTTGGTGCAGCCGAGGATTTCTTCCAGGCTGGTGAGGCCTTCCCTGACCTTTTGCAGGCCGGCCTGGCGCAGGGTCTTGACGCCCTCGGCCTTGGCCTGGCTTTCGATTTCGAGTGCGGTGCCGTGCGCCAGGATGATGCGCTCGATCTCTTCCGAGATCGGCATCATCTGATAGATGCCGACCCGTCCCTTGTAGCCGCTGTTGCCGCAGCGCTCGCAGCCGACCGCCTTGTACGGTATCCAGGTGCCGTCCAGGTCGTCTTCCGAGAAGCCGGCTTCCAGCAGCGCCTCGTCCGGAATGCTGGCCGCTTCCTTGCAACTGCACAGGCGCCGCGCCAGCCGCTGCGCGGTGATCAGGATCACCGACGACGCGATGTTGAACGGCGCCACGCCCATATTCATCAGCCGCGTCAGCGTCGACGGCGCGTCGTTGGTGTGCAGCGTCGAAAACACCATGTGGCCGGTCTGCGCCGCCTTGATCGCGATGTCGGCGGTTTCCAGGTCGCGGATTTCACCGACCATGATGACGTCCGGATCCTGGCGCAGGAAGGCTTTCAGCGCGACCGGGAAGGTCAGTCCGGCGCGCTCGTTGACGTTGACCTGGTTGACGCCGGGCAGGTTGATTTCGGCCGGGTCCTCGGCGGTCGAGATGTTGATGCCGGGCTTGTTCAGGATGTTCAGGCAGGTGTACAGCGACACCGTCTTGCCGGAGCCGGTCGGGCCGGTCACCAGCACCATGCCGTACGGGCGCTGGATCGCATCCAGCAGCAGCGCCTTCTGCTCCGGCTCGTAGCCAAGCGCATCGATCCCCATCTGCGCCTGTGCCGGATCGAGGATACGCATCACGATCTTTTCGCCAAACAGCGTTGGCAGCGTGCTGACGCGAAAATCGATCGCGCGCGTCTTCGAGATCGCCAGCTTCATGCGGCCGTCCTGCGGCACCCGCTTTTCGGAAATGTCGAGCTTGGAAATGACCTTGATGCGCGACGCCAGTTTTTCCTTGATCGCCAGCGGCGGCTGCGCGACGTCGCGCAGGATGCCGTCGACGCGCAGGCGGATCCGGTAGAACTTTTCGAACGGCTCGAAGTGCAGGTCGGAAGCGCCGAGGTTGATCGCGTCGGTCAGGATCTTCTGCAGGAAGCGCACCACCGGCGCATCGTCGATGTCGGTGCTGCCGGCGTCGGCCGCCGCCGCCGCCTCGTCTTCGACGAAGTCGATGTCGAGATCGTCGCCGATCAACTCGCTCAGGTTTTGCTGGTCGCTGTGGGCGCGTTTCTCGATCAGTTTCAGCAGAATGTCGTGCGCGACCACCACCGGTTCGACTGCCAGCTCGGTCTGGAACTTGATCTGGTCCAGCACATGGATGTTGGTCGGGTCCGAGACCGCGACGAACACCTTGTTGCCGCGCTTGCCGAGCGCCACCACGCGCTGGCTCTGCGCCAGCTTTTCGTCCACCAGCTTGTCCGGCAGCAGTGAAAGATTGACTGCGCCGAGATCCAGCAGCGGATAGCCGAAGGTATCGGAACAGAAGGCGGCGAGAGTGCGGGCATCGATCAGCGCGCTTTGCAGCAGCGTATCGATGAACGGCGCCTTATCATGCGCAGCCTGGCGGCTCAGCTGTTCCGCTTGCGCGGCCGACAGTCGACCGGCCTGCTGCAGCGAACGCGCAAGGCCTGAAATCGGAATGCTCGATGCCGAACCGGGAAGGACAGCTGCCATGGATGGAAGCGAGAATTCGCTGGTGGAACGATCGGAAGTGCTTCAGATGATGCCCTTAGGCATCTGATTTGTAAAGTTATTGCCAAGCAACTGTGCCATGATTCCGACAGCGCATACCGGCTAATCGCCGCCTTCGCGGTGGAAGCTTGCCGGCGCTATTAGCTTGACCACCTTGATCGAGCGATTCTGCACCTGCACGATCTCGATCACGCAATCGGCGATCTTCAGACTGACGCTGGCATCGGGAATGTCCTGCAGCCATTCGAGCAGCAGGCCGTTCAGGGTCTTCGGCCCGTCAAGCGGAAAATGCAGGCCGAGCCGCTTGTTGACTTCGCGCAGCGTGATGCTGCCTTCCAGCAGGCATTCGCCATCGGCATTCCAGCCGAACGTATCGGCGCGCGCGGCGCCCGGTACCGAGGTCGTGAATTCGCCGATCATTTCCTCGATGATGTCTTCCAGCGTCACCAGGCCCTGCACTTCGCCGTACTCGTCGACGATGATGCCGAGCCGCTCGTGGTTTTCCTGAAAATACTGCAACTGCGTCAGGACGTCGGTGCCTTCCGGGATGAAATACGGCGCGCTCAGCAATTGGCGGAAATGTTCCGACGTCAATTCCTCGTCCAGGTTCAGCAGTCCGATCGCCTTGCGCACGTGCAGGATGCCGGCAATCTGATTGATTTCGCCTTCGTACACCGGCAGCTTGTTGTGGTAACAGGTGGTCAGCTGGCGCGTGATCTCGGCTACCGGTACCGACAGGTTCAGCGCCTCGATCTGCGAGCGCGGCGTCATGATGTCCTCGACCGAAATGTTTTCCAGGTCGAACAGGTTAAGCAGGATGCTGCGGTGCTTTTGCGGAATGAAGGTGCTGCTTTCCAGCACGATCGAACGCAATTCTTCGGGCGACATACGCTGGTCGCGCGCCTTGTTGCCGGCCTGGATGCGCAGCAGCTTCAACAGCGCGGACACGAACAGATTGACGAACCAGATCATTGGTCTGGCGACAGCCATCAGCGGCTTCAGGACGAAGCTGGCCGGCAGCGCGATGCGCTCCGGATAGGTGGCGCCGATCACCTTGGGTGTGATTTCGGAAAATACGATCAACAGGAAAGCCACCGCGGCGGTAGCCACTGTGATGACCTTCTCATGGTTGCCGAAGGCCGAAATCGCGATCGCCGTGACGAGGCCGGTGGCCAGCGCATTGATCAGCGTGTTGGCGATCAGGATCAGCGACAGTACCTGCTCGACACGCTCCAGCAGCCAGAGCGTAATGATGGCGAGCTTGCTGCCACGCTTGGCCATGTGCTTGACGCGATGGCGGTTCAGCGCCATCAGCGCGGTTTCGGAAATCGAAAAGAAGGCCGACAGGCCAATCAGTACGGCGAGTGCAAGGAGCTGCACCCATAAGGGCACGGTATCCAACGCGTCAAGCCGCCGTCAAGAAGTGGACATGCATCGAAGAGGATTGGTTGAGAGGGTGGCCGGGCGGTCTGCGCCGTCTGGCTTGCCGGGAAACGGGATGATGGACGGCGCTAGTCTAATGGAAACGCCAGGGCAGGACAAGCAGCGCCCGTCCCGCCTGTCGCGCCCGTTCAGTGGTCCCGCGCCAGCCACGCCTGCGCCAGCCGCACCCAGTAGGTGGCGCCGATCGGCAGCAACTCGTCGTTGAAGTCGTAGCTCGGATTGTGCAGGTTGCACGGGCCGAGGCCGTGGCCGGCGCTGCGGTGGTCGCCTTCGCCGTTGCCGATGAAGACGTAGCAGCCGGGCTTCTCCTGCAGCATGAAGGCGAAGTCTTCGGCGCCCATGGTCGGTTCGACCGCGCCGTCGACGCCGGCCTCGCCGGCCACCTGCCGCATCACTTCCAGCGCGAATGCGGTTTCTGCCGGGTGGTTGATCAGCGGCGGGTAATTGCGCTTGAAATGGAACTCGATCTCGGCGCCGAAGGCGGCGGCGGTGTGTTCGGCGATGTCGCGCATGCGGCGCTCGACCAGGTCCAGTACCGGCACGCTGAAGGTGCGCACGGTGCCGACCAGGCGCGCGTCGTCGGGGATGATGTTGGTGGCGCTACCGGCGTGGATCTGGGTGATCGACAGCACCGCGGCGTCGAGCGGATTGCAGTTGCGCGAAACGATGGTTTGCCAGCCTTGGGCGATCTGCACCGCCGTCATCACCGGGTCGATGCCCATGTGCGGCTGTGCGGCGTGCGCGCCGCGGCCTCGGACCAGCACGTTGAATTCGTTGGACGACGCCATCATCGGACCGGCGGTGACGCCGAAACGGCCGGTTTCGATGCCGGGCCAGTTGTGCATGCCGAACACCGCTTCCATCGGATAGCGGTCGAACAGGCCGTCGTCCATCATGCATTTGGCGCCGCCGCCGCCTTCCTCGGCCGGCTGGAAGATCAGGTAGACGGTACCGGCGAAATCGCGCTGCTGCGCCAGGTAATGCGCGGCGCCCAGCAGCATCGCGGTATGGCCGTCGTGGCCGCAGGCGTGCATCTTGCCGGCGTGGACCGAAGCGTGCGCGAAGCCGTTGATTTCCTGCAGCGGCAGCGCGTCCATATCGGCGCGCAAACCGAGCGCGCGGCCGTTGTTGGGGCGTTGACCGCGAACGATGCCGAGCACGCCGGTCTGGCCGAGGCCGCGTACGACCTCGATACCCCAGTCATGCAGTCTTTGCGCGACCAGATCGGCGGTGCGATGTTCTTCGAAGCAAAGTTCGGGATGGGCGTGCAGATCGCGCCGGATCTGCTGCAGTTCGGACTGGAAGCCGAGTATCGGATCGATCAGGTTCAAGGCAGTCTCCTCATGGGAGGCGGCGCCGCGACCGGAAGAGGGCAAGGACGCCGCCGGATCAGGCCTTATCTTACCGTCCCGAAGGAGGCGGTGCCTTGCGCTGGCGCCAAAGAAAGCGGGCCGGCGCGCGGTCGGGGCGCCGCGCGCGGAAGCCTTTCCCGCCGTCGCAGCGGGAAAGGCGCAAGGGCTGCTACTGCTTGCCGTCGGCCGGCAGGATGATCAGGTTTTCGCCCTGCGGGGTGGTGACGGCCTTGCCGGCCGGCTTCAGCACTGGCTGGGCGTTGCCGACCGCGACCGGAATCGACACCGCCTGGCTGCGTCCGTTGACGGTGACGAACACGTTCAGGTAGTGCACGCCGTCGGCCAGCGCGCGCACCACCGGGGCGTCGCCGGCGATACCGTCCTGGTTGGCGGTCAGCTGCACCGCGGCTGCGCCCTGCAGCGCGAGGCCGCCCTCGGTGCGGTATTCGACGTTCAGCATGGCGTTGGGACTGCCGGTACGGAACTGCAGTGCCAGCGGCGCCTGCGCGCCGCTGGCCAGCCGGTTGGTGCCGGTCAGCTGCACGCTGACCGCGGCGCTCGGCTTGCCGGCCGGCGCTGCAGTGTGATTTGCGGCCGCATGGTTCGGGGCGGCGCTACAGCCAGTGGCGGCCAGTCCCAATGCGGCGGTGACGATATAGAGCATGAATTTCATGATGGGCATCCTTATTGTACGAGGGTCACGGTGAAGCACGCGTTGGGCGTCGTAGACCAGCTGGAGAGGCTTGCCGCGTAATCGCCAGCGCTCAGATTCGGCAGCGTCACTTCGGCACCAACCTCATTCATCGGTAGCACTGCTTGTCCGCTGCGGTAGACCGCCAGAATTTTGCCGGCCGCCGACGGATTACTGGTCAGTTGGAGTTTGTACGTGCCGGCCTGGGTGATTGGCAGCCGCAGATAGCGGATGTTGCCGAGCTTGTTGCCGTACCAGCCCGCTACGGTGCCGAAGTCGGCGGTGCGGCATACCGTCACCGGGGTGCCGAGGCTTAGCTGCGTGTAGACCGGCAGTACGAACGGCTCGCCGACGGCCGGAAGGATCGACGGATAGGTTTGTTTGCTGCCCCAGATGTCGAGATCGGCGCCGTTGACGGTATTGATCCCGGCCAACAACTGGTCGATCGCGGTCTTGCCTTCGGCACCGGCTTCGGCACGCAGATAAGTGGCGAACGAGAACAGACTGGTGAACGCCTCGGTGGTTTTCTGCGGTCCGACCATCACCTTGTAGATCGCCGGGAAGCCGATCGTCGGTGTCTTGTACAGCTGGTAGAGCACGTACTGTACCGATCCTTCGTTGAACCAGCCGCGCGGCTCGTAGCCGGGGATGGTGTCGAGATCGAGCACGACACCGACGCGCGCCTGCTGCGTGCTGTTGGTGTCGACGTACAGCGGATCGTCGCGCACCATGCCGGCCAGTGAATTGCCCCAGGCTTCGCCGAATGCGAGCCGCATGTCGAGCAATTCGCCGCCGCCGTGCGGACCGCCGGTGCTGTCGGCGCGCGAGAAGCGCGATTCGAAATAGTGGCCCCATTCGTGGACCACGACGCCGGTATCGTATTCGTCGGTGTCGACATTCTCTGCGCCGAGGATGTACAGGCCCGGCCGATCGCCCGGCTGATCGTCACGGGCGCTCCAGTGGCTGGTGCCGATCTCACCCAGCGCCGGGTCGCCGCTGGCCGGGCGATTGTTGACGCTCCAGTAGGTGTTCATCGGCGCGAACGTCGCCTGGCCGTCAGCCGCCAGCACCTTCTGGATCGCCGAGTAGAACTGATCGAGGATCGCGAACGGTGCTGCCGCGCGCGCCTTGCCGTAGCCGCTGCCGGTCCAGCCGGAGGCGGCATTCAGATCGCGCGTCTGGCTGGCGTCGCGGCCGCTGTTGAAGGCGTCGCCCTGCACCGCGTACAGCGCGGCGTTGCCGCTGGCATAGCCGGCCGAGGTATTGTCGCGCACCGAGAAATCCCAGCTCGGACCGGTGCCCGGTGCCCGCAGCAGGCGCGCCTTGGCGCGCAGCCGCACGCTGGTATTGGACGGCACCACCAGCGTGTAGGCGCCGTCGGCACCGGCCTGCGTCGCCGCCAGCACGCTACCGTCGTCGGCCACCGCTTCCACCTGCACGCCGCGCGCCGGCTTGGCGATGGTTTTCGTATAGACGAGGCCACCGCTCCAGGCGCCCTGAGGATTCTGGCTGGCGACCGCCGGCACGAAATCGTAGGTGATCTTGCCGCTCAACTGTACGGTGGCTGGCGCCGGGCCGGGATTGTCGGAGCCGCCACCGCAGGCGGCGAGCAGGACGGATAAAAAAATCGCCAGCGCGACGGCTGGCAGCGACGATGAACGGATGGATGGCACGTTGGGTCTCCGGAGACGGTTTGTCGTTCGCAAGCGGATTTGCGAGCGCAAAGTATAGCAGCGCCGATGACGCCGGCCAGCGGGCGCAGATGCCTTTGTTTCATTGTTTTGCGCGGTGGTCTCGGCACGGCCGGCTTTGCAGTACGATGCAAATCGGCGCGCCTCGCAGTCGTGAAAGCCATGACAAAAAGGCATGCCGGAATCCAGGTAAAACTCGGCTCGACGCGGGAACGGAACACATGGGAATCAGGAAAGGCATCATCGCGGTCGCGGCGCTGGCGGCGCTGGCCGGCTGCACGCAGATCGGCTATTTCGCACAGGCCGCGCACGGACAGTTTTCGCTGCTGGCGGAGGCGCGCCCGATCGATGACTGGCTGGCCGATCCGCAGGCGGCCGAACCCTTGAAGGAAAAACTGAAGAAGGTGCGGGCGATCCGCCGCTTCGCGGCGCGGGAGCTGGCGTTGCCGGACAATGGCAGCTATACCCGCTATACCGACCTGAAGCGGCCATTCGTGCTGTGGAACGTGGTGGCGACGCCGGCGCTGTCGCTGAAGCCGGAAGAGTGGTGCTTTCCGATCGCCGGCTGCGTCACCTATCGCGGCTACTACAGCCGCGAGCAGGCGCAAGCCTACGGCGCCGAACTGCGCGCACAGGGCTACGACGTGCAGGTGGCCGGCGTGCCGGCCTATTCGACGCTCGGCTGGTTCGACGATCCGGTGCTGTCGACTTTCATCCACTATCCGGAGGGCGAGCTGGCGCGGCTGATCTTCCACGAGCTGGCGCACCAGGTCGCGTATGCGGCCGGCGACACCCAGTTCAACGAATCCTTCGCCACCGCGGTGGAGGAAGCCGGCGTGGAGCGCTGGCTGGCGGAAGAGGGCGACGAACGCACCCGTGCCGCCTATGCCGTGTTCGAAGGGCGCCGGCATGACTTTCTGCGGCTGCTGCTGAAGTACCGGGCGCGGCTGGCGGAAACGTATGCGCTGCCGATCGACGACGCCGAAAAACTGCGGCGCAAGGCCGCCACCTTCGCCGCGCTCAAAGCGGAATACCAGCAGCTGAAGGCGAGCTGGGGTGGCTATGCCGGCTACGACCGCTGGTTCGCCGGGCCGCTGTCGAATGCACACCTGGCGGCGGTGGCCACCTATCACGAGCTGGTGCCGGGCTTCAAGGCGCTGCTGGCGCGCGAAAATGGCTTCCCGCAGTTCTATGCGGCGGTGCGGCAACTGGCGTCGGAAGACCAGGCCCTGCGTCATGGGCAACTGCTGGCG
>JBATWJ010000043.1:0-1932 GCA_049672545.1 Burkholderiaceae bacterium | reverse complement strand
CGACGCGGTTGACGCCGGACGCGACCACCATCACGGCGGCATCGTCGGCCAGGCGCCGGAACACGATCGACTTGGCGATTTCGGCGACGCTGCAGCCGAGGCCGGCGGCCGCCTCGGCCGAGGTCTTGCCGCTTTCGGGCAGCATCACGACCGGCTGGTCGTGGCCGAGCGCGGCCAGGAGACTGGCGACGCGGCGCGGGCTTTCAGGGAGTTCGGGGTGGGACATGGCACGCACAACGGTTCAGGTACGGTGATCCAGCAATGTTCTCACAGGCAAGGGCAGCATGCCACGCAGGCGCGTGCCGATCGCCGCCTCGTGCCGCTGCCAGACGATGCCGGCGTACACCAGCGCGGCGCCCACCAGCGTCAGCAGGAACGGGAACAGCATGCTGTCCTTGAACAGCCCGTAGGCCAGGTGGCCGAGATAGCCGGCCACGCCGAGTCCGCCGAACACGGCGAACACGCGCCGCCCGAGCGCGGCGCCGAGCGCGATCAGCAGCAGGTTGATGCACAGGTACAGGAAGCGCCGCCATTCGCTGCCGGAATCCATCAGCGTCAGCCCGCCCCAGAACGCCAGCATGCCGAACAGGTACAGCCAGAACGCGAAATCCGGCCCGCGTGCGCTGCGCAGGTCGACCCGGAATGCCAAAAGCAGCATCAGCAGGCCGCACCACAGCGACACCAGCTTGCGCAATTCCCAGTTCCAGTCGCGGTCGGCGCCGGCCACCAGCGGCGTCAGGTCCATGCTGATGTACCACAGCGTGAACGCCACCGGCAGCACCAGGAACGGCAGCCGGGTGCGCCACAGCAGCACCGCGCCGGCGGCCAGCGTCGCCAGCTCCATCGTGATCCAGCGGCCGTCGACATAAGCGTGATAGTCGCGGTAGACGCGGCCCTCGGCCCACCAGCCGAGCAGGTTCTGCAGCCCGTACACCGCCAGCGGCGTCAGCGCCACCACGAAGACGGCGCAGATGCCGGCCGGGATCGCCAGCCGGCGCGCCAGCAGCAGCCGCATCAGCCACAGCCCGAGCGCCGCGTACAGCAGCGCCACCGCCAGCAGGCCGCCGCCGCCGAAAGCTTCCCAGCCGAGCGTCATGAACAGGCTCATCGCGCCGATCGCGACCAGCCCGCCCAGGTAGTACAGGATGTGGGCGGCGCGGAAGGCCGGCGCGGCGCCGTCGCGCTCGGACAGGAAGCGCCACAGCGCGTCGGCTTGCGGCGCGCTCAGTACGCCATGGTCGGCGGCGTCTTGCAGCAGGGCGCGGGTGATGTGCATGGTGGTCCTGTGTCGGCTGAAGCGTGGGTCGATGGTACGCAGGGTATGGGGGTGATCCGTTGTTTCGGTGCGCTTGATGCTAGGGCTTATGCAGTCTGTCGTTCCGGCCTGCGCCGGAACGACAGGCTGCAAAACGACGCACGATTCGGCCCTTTTCGGAATTACCGGGAGTATATGCTAAAACCGCAGGAAATTCGTCCGAGATGGCAGAGCTGCATGGGGAGTATTTTCACTCCTACAGTGCCAGCCTCACCCGGCCCGCTTCGCCGCGATCGCATTGCCGACCCGGCTGGCCGCCTTGCGCCCGAGGTGACCCGAAATGAACTGGCCGGCGTCGACCACCGCGTCGAGGTCGATGCCGGTCTCGATGCCCAGCCCCTGCATCAGGTACAGCACGTCCTCGGTGGCGACGTTGCCGGTCGCGCCCTTCGCGTACGGGCAGCCGCCCAGGCCGGCCACCGACGAATGGAAGATCGCGACGCCGACTTCCAGCGCCGCGTAGATGTTGGCGATCGCCTGGCCGTAGGTGTCGTGGAAATGGCCGGACAGCCGCTCCAGCGGGAATTCGGCCGCCGCCGCCGCCAGCACCGCCTGCGTCTTTCTCGGCGTGCCGACGCCGATGGTGTCGGCGATGTCGAGTTCGTCGCAGCCGAGGT
>JBATWJ010000042.1:0-1753 GCA_049672545.1 Burkholderiaceae bacterium | reverse complement strand
GCGCTGCGCTATGCCGCCGAGCGCGTGCAGTTCGGCAAGCCGCTGACCGCGCATCCGAGCATCGCCGACATGCTGGCCGACATGGCCACGCGCCTGAACGCGGCGCGCCTGCTGGTGCATCACGCGGCGCGCATGCGTACCGCCGGCCTGCCCTGCCTGTCGGAAGCGTCGCAGGCCAAGCTGTTCGCGTCGGAAGCGGCGGAATGGATCTGCTCGAAGGCGATCCAGATCCACGGCGGCTACGGTTTCCTGGAAGACTATCCGGTCGAACGCCATTACCGCGACGCCCGCATCACGCAGATCTACGAAGGTACCAGCGAAATCCAGCGCATGCTGATCGCGCGCGGCCTGACGCCGACCGAATAAGCCGGCGCAAGATCGATCCCCTTACTTCATCGAAGCCATCGAATCCATGACCCAATCCGCCACCGCCGCCCAGCCGGCAGACGACATCCTGTTCGACGTAATCAACCAGGTCGGGCTGATCACGCTGAATCGTCCGAAAGCGCTCAACGCGCTGTCGCACCCGATGGTGCAAGCAATGTCCGAACAGCTGGACGCCTGGGCGGCGGACGCCGGCATCCGTGCGGTGGTACTGCGCGGCGCCGGCGACCGCGCGTTCTGCGCCGGCGGCGACATCAAGACGCTGTACCTGCAATGGCAGCAGGAACGCACGGTACCGCAGGATTTCTTCATCGACGAGTACCGGCTCGACTACCAGATCCATCGCTACGCCAAGCCGTTCGTGGCGCTGATGGACGGCATTGTGATGGGCGGCGGCATGGGGCTGGCGCAGGGCGCGTCGCTGCGCGTGGTCACCGAGCGCACCAGGCTGGCGATGCCGGAAACCGGCATCGGCCTGATGCCGGACGTCGGCGCCAGCCATTTCCTGTCGCAGATGCAGCGCGAGCTGGCGTTCTATCTCGGCATCACCGGGCAGGCGATCGGCGCCGCCGATGCGCTGTTCTGCAGCCTGGCGGATGCCTTCGCACCGAGCGCGGCGCTGGCCGGCCTGGAGCAGACGCTGGCCGCGATTTCCTGGGGCGACGAGCCGCAGGCCGATCTCTATGCGGCGCTTGGCGCCGGCCCGGAAGCGCCGGCCGCGCCGCCGCTGCTCGACGTGCTGCCGGCGCTGTACCGGCATTTCAGCGCGCCCGGCGTGGCCGCCACCATGCAATCGCTGGCGACCGAGGCCGATCCGCGCTACCGCGATTGGGCGCAGCAGACGCTGCAGACGATGCAGGGCCGCTCGCCGCTGATGATGAACGTGACGCGGCGCCAGCTCTTGGCCGGGCGCCGGCTCGACTTGGCCGACTGCTTTCGCATGGAACTCGGGCTGGTGCGGCAATCATTCGAAACCGGCGACTTCATCGAAGGCGTGCGCGCGCTGATCGTCGACAAGGACAATGCGCCGCGCTGGCAGATGCTACCGGCCGGCACCGAGCGCGAGCGGGTCGACGCCTTCTTCGCATCGCCGTGGGAAAAGGGCCGGCATCCGCTGGCCGCGCTCGGCAAGCACTGAAGCCGCGGATTTTTTGCATCCGTCGCGCCGCCGCGGCTGCGGCACGCCCTGCCCTCGCCCTACAATTGCGGGATGAACCATCTTGAACTCCTGCTGCCGTTCGGCTTGCTGCCGCCAACGCTGGGCAACGACTTGCTGCGCAGCCTCGACGCGCCGGCGCTGGCCACGCTGCTGGCGCGCACCCGCTTTGGCACGGCCGGCTTCCGCACGGAAAGCGGCGATCCCTATGCG
>JBATWJ010000041.1:0-3291 GCA_049672545.1 Burkholderiaceae bacterium | reverse complement strand
CGGTGATGAAGTACCAGCTGTCGCCGCCCTGCTGCATCACCGCGCGGGCGGTGCCGTTGGCCAGCGCATAGGTGTCGTACACGTAGTGGATGCCGTACGGCGAGCATTCCTTGTTGGTCAGCGCGGTAGTGGCGGAACCGGCGAAGATCATCACCTTCTTCTTTTCGGCGCCGAGCTTTTGCATCGCGATCGCGGCGGCCGAGTCGGTCGATTCGATGATCATGTCGACCTGGTCGCGGTCGATCCATTCACGTGCCTTGGTCAGCGCGATGTCGACCTTGTTCTGGTAGTCCGCGGTGACCAGTTCGATCGGCTTGCCGTTGACCTTGCCGCCGAAATCCTTGACCGCCATTTCGACCGCGCGCACCGCGCCCGGGCCGCCGTTGGCCGAATAGACGCCGGTCTGATCGACGATCACGCCGATCTTGACCACGTCGCCCGAAATCTGTGCCGCTGCCGGCCAAGCGGCCGCGACTGCGCTCGCCAACAATGCTGCTTTCAATACCTGTTTCATGTCTGTTCTCCAATAGAGAAATGGTTATTGCCGCTATCGGCGATTGCCCGGATGTCGATGACTCCTGCTGGGTTTTTCCTGGTTGGCACCACCGCATGGTGAAAGCGTGATTGCCGGAAAGCACTGTACGCAAGTTTCATTCCATGACGTGCCGGTCGGTGCACACTGGCGTATTCCCTTGCTGTCGATGGCATAAGTACACTTACTGTACACACGGCAGACATGCACAATGGCTGCCGCGCGAACAGCGCTTGCCATTTCTTCAAGTCCAGTGTCGACGAATCCGCTGTTATGCCCCCGTTGCCGCCAGCCGGCCATCGGAAAAAACTCTGGCATGTATGTTGCTCGTATAAAATTCGCCAAATTATTTAATTCAACGGTCCGGCGATTCGAGCATTTCGAGCGCCCGGGCCATCCATATCACAAGGAGCCCCGATGACCGACGTCATCCTGGAGACGCAGCATTTGAGCAAGGAATTCAAGGGATTCACGGCGGTGGACGACGTGAACCTGCAGGTTGAGCGTGGCCACATCCATGCGTTGATCGGGCCGAACGGTGCCGGCAAGACCACCTGCTTCAATCTGCTGACCAAATTCCTGGTGCCGACCACCGGCACCATCCTGTTCAACGGCCGCGACATCACCGCCGCGGCGCCGGCCGAGATTGCCCGTCAGGGCATCATCCGCTCGTTCCAGATCTCGGCGGTGTTTCCACGGCTGACGGTGCTGGAGAACGTGCGCATCGGCCTGCAGCGCGCACTCGGCACGTCGTTCCACTTCTGGCAAAGCGAAAAGAGCCTGAACCGCCTGAACGACCGCGCAATGGCCTTGCTGGCCGAAGTGGATCTGGCCGAGTTCGCCGACACGCTGACGGTCGACTTGCCGTATGGCAGAAAGCGCGCGCTGGAAATCGCCACCACCTTGGCGATGGAGCCGGAACTGATGCTGCTGGACGAACCGACGCAAGGGATGGGGCATGAAGACGTCGACCGCGTCACCGCCTTGATCAAGAAAGTGTCGGCCGGCCGCACCATCCTGATGGTCGAACACAACATGAACGTGGTGGCCGGCATTTGCGACAAGATCACCGTGCTGCAGCGCGGCGCGATCCTGGCCGAAGGGCCGTATGCGGCAGTCTCGGCCAACCCGCAAGTGATGGAAGCCTACATGGGCAGCACGGCCACGGTGTTGGAAGGAGCGCACTGATGTCGACCGTTCTCTCCTCTGCCGCGGCGCGCGGCGCCGCGCGCAGCGCCGCCACGCCGGCGCTGGAAATTTCCCATCTGCACGCCTGGTATGGCGAATCGCACATCCTGCACGACCTGTCGCTGACCGTAGCACCCGGCGAAGTGGTGACGCTCTTGGGCCGCAACGGCGCCGGCCGCACCAGCACGCTGCGCGCGATCCTGGGCTTGACCGGCCGGCGCAGCGGCTCGATCAAGATCCACGGGGTCGAGTCGATCGCCTTGCCGACCTACCAGATCGCCCACCTCGGGGTCGGCTACTGTCCGGAAGAGCGCGGCATCTTTGCCTCCTTGTCGGCCGAAGAAAACCTGCTGCTGCCGCCGTCGGTGTCGAAGACCGACCGTGGCATGTCGGTGGCGGAAATCTACGAGATGTTCCCGAACCTGGCCGAGCGCCGCCACAGCCAGGGCACGCGGCTGTCCGGCGGCGAACAGCAAATGCTGGCGGTGGCGCGCATCCTGCGCACCGGCGCCAAGCTGTTGCTGCTCGATGAAATCTCCGAAGGCTTGGCGCCGGTGATCGTGCAAGCGCTGGCGCGCATGATCACGACCCTGAAAGCCAAGGGCTACACCATCGTCATGGTGGAACAGAATTTCCGCTTCGCCGCGCCATTGGCGGATCGGTTTTACGTGATGGAGCATGGTCAGATCGTCGAGACCTTTGCTTCGTCCGAACTGGAAGCGAAGATGCCGGTGCTGAAAGCACTGCTCGGCGTATAAAGGGGAGACAAATATATGGAAATTTTCGGAATTCCCCTGCAGGCGATGTTGAGCCAGTTATTGCTGGGTTTGGTGAATGGCTCGTTTTACGCGATGCTGTCGCTGGGGCTGGCGGTGATTTTCGGCTTGCTCAACGTGATCAACTTTGCCCATGGCGCGCTGTACATGATGGGCGCCTTCCTGGCCTGGATGGGCCTGGCCTATTTCGGCTTGAATTACTGGCTGATGCTGCTTTTGGCGCCGATCGTGGTCGGCATCTTTGGCATCATCATTGAAAAAACCATGCTGCGCTGGCTGTACAAGCTCGATCACTTGTATGGCTTGCTGTTGACCTTCGGCATCACCCTGATGGTCGAAGGCATCTTCCGCTCCTTTTACGGCGTCTCCGGCCAACCCTATTCGGTGCCCGAAGCCCTGTCCGGCGCCTTCAACCTGGGTTTCATGATCCTGCCCAAGTACCGCGCCTGGGTGGTGCTGGCCTCGATCGTGGTGTGCCTGGTCACCTGGTACGTGATTGAAAAGACCAAGCTCGGTGCCTACCTGCGCGCCGGCACGGAAAACCCCAAGCTGGTCGAAGCCTTCGGCATCAACGTGCCGCTGATGGTGACCCTGACCTATGGCTTTGGCGTGGCGCTAGCCGCCTTTGCCGGCGTGTTGGCCGCCCCGGTGATCCAGGTCTCGCCGCTGATGGGCAGCAACTTGATCATCGTGGTGTTTGCCGTGGTGGTGATTGGCGGCATGGGATCCATCATGGGATCGATCGTCACCGGTCTCGGTCTGGGCGTCATCGAAGGCTTGACGCGCGTGTTTTAC
>JBATWJ010000040.1:0-1702 GCA_049672545.1 Burkholderiaceae bacterium | reverse complement strand
GCACCCGGTCGAGCGCGGCGGCGACGTGGTGCGGTTCGACACGGGCCGCGCCGATGCAATGGATCACGCGGCACGGCCCAAGGTAGGCATCCAGCGCCACCGCGTCGATGGCGGCACCGGCAGCGTCGTAGTGCGACGGCGCATCGCAGTGCGCGCCGCTGTGGGTCGACAGCGCGATGCGGCTGACCCGCACCGGGCAGCCGGCGCCCATGGTCCAGGTGGCGCTGGCGGCGAAGGGCGGATCGCCCGGCCAGGCCGGCGTGTCGGCGGCCAGCGTCGGGCTGATGTCCCACAGGGCAGGGGCGTCGGTCATGGCATCGATCGGCAAGGAGATGAACAGAATTTTAGGCCGGAACGGCTGAATTTATATTGCATAATGGTCGATAAAATTCCGATGAATAGAATATTGTTCTAACGGGCGGTACTTATTCAGCCAAAAATTCCATATGAAACTCGACGTCACCGATCTGCGCATCCTGGCGCTGCTGCAAGACCATGGCCGCATCAGCAACCTGGAACTGGCGGAAAAGGCTTTCCTGTCGCCGTCATCCTGTCTGCGGCGAGTCAAGTTGCTGGAGGAGGCGGGCGTGATCAGCCGCTATAGCGCGGTGCTGGATGCGTCGCTGCTGGGACTGGAGGTGGATGCCTTCGTGCAGGTGACGATGCGGCGCGACGTCGAGCGCTGGCATGAAAACTTCACCGCGGCGCTGCGCAGCTGGCCGGAAGTGGTCGGCACCTACATCGTCACCGGCGACGCCAATTACCTGCTGCGGGTGCGTGCCCGCAACCTGAAGCACTATTCCGGTTTCGTGCTGGAAAAGCTGTACAAAGCGGCCGGCGTGCAGGACATCCGCTCCAACATCGTGTTGCAGGTGATTAAGGATACCTACGCGCTGGCGCCAGAACTGCTGATCGGCGAGGGCGGAGCGGACGCCTGAACCGGCATTCAGGCCAGCACGCGGCGGTCGTGGAAGCGCAGGTACTTCTTCAGGAATTCCATCACGTTCAAATCGGCGCCGGCCGTTGCATAGCATAGCGCGCTGTCGTACTCGCTCATCCGCTTCAGGCGTTTCGATTTGATGTTCAGGGTATTCAGCGGCAAGCCCTGCTGTTGGTAGGCGGCAATTTCTCCGCCGATTGCCGGGTCATTGCGGAAGAACAGCCATTCGTCGACGAATTCAAACTGCAGCCGCTCCAGTTCGTGCCGAATCGCTTCCGGCACCGGACAGCGGTTCTTGCCATGTGCTGGCGGATAGTCGGCGATCCAGGGGCCGTAGACGTCACCGTGCAGGCTGCGATGCAGCACGGTGGTGTTCTTGGCATAGAAATTTTCCGCCATGAAGAAGGCGGCAGCGAACCGGCGGCTATTGCTGGCCGCGTACCAGCCATAGACGTCCATTTCCGATTCGACGTAGAACAGTGCCGAAATCGAACCCGCATTCCTCGGGAAAAACGAAATGTGTATTTTGGGCTGCATAAGCATCCGCCGGCGCGATGCGGATCGCGCCGGGTGGTCGCGCTGAAATCGGGCATAGAACTTCCCGCCGGCAGGCTGCGTGCGAATCGAAACGCTGTGGTTCGCAAAAAACAGCGGCAAGCCAGCGGAAACAAGGCAGCGCCTCATTTCCGATATGACATTGTGCGCATCGACTGGTTCAGCGGCGCGCCAGGCGCGGCTGGCGGAAGGGGAAGGGCCGGCCAC
>JBATWJ010000039.1:0-4329 GCA_049672545.1 Burkholderiaceae bacterium | reverse complement strand
GTTCACTTCGTCGACGCTGGCCAGCGCCACCTGCGCCGCTTCGGCGCCGGTGGCCGGGTTGAACACCGGCTGCATCCGGCCGCTGGCCGGCGCCATCTGGCGGCCATTGATGTAATGGGAAATCACGGGAAGATCGGCCATGGCGAAAAGTCCTTTTCAACAAGAGAGTCCACCGCAGGATAGTCGCGCGTCCGCTTCAAATCCAATGAGTTATCATCGTTTCCTTCATAAGCAATGCTAATGATGCGGCGAGGCAGCCGCCTTCCATTCGCCCCGCGCGAGGTGTAGCCATGGATCTGTCCCAATTGCGGGCCTTCGTCGCGGTCGCGCGCGAAGGCAATCTGACGCGCGCCGCCGAGCAGCTGCACCTGTCGCAGCCGGCGGTCAGCCTGCAGATCAAGGCGCTGCAGAACACGCTCGAACTACAGCTGTTCACGCGTATCCCGAGCGGCATGCGGCTGACCGACGACGGCGCCCATCTGCTGCCGCTGGCCGAGCGCTGCCTGGCCGGCGTGCAGGAACTGGCGCATTCGGCGCGCATGCTGCAGGCGCGCGCGGCCGGCTCGCTGACCGGCTCGCTGGCGATCGGCACCATCCTCGATCCCGAATTCACGCGCCTCGGCGCCTTCCTGAAGCAACTGGTCGAAACCTACCCGCAATTGTCGACCCGGCTGCGGCACGGCATGTCGGGCGACGTGCTGCAGCAGGTCGAAGACGGCACGCTCGACGTCGGCCACTACCTGGGCCAGCCGCCGCGCCAGTTCCACTACCAGACCCTGACCCATTTCAATTACAGCGTGGTGGCGCCGCGCGGCTGGAAAAGCCGGGTCGCCGGCCGCGACTGGCGTGCGCTGGCGCGGCTGCCGTGGATCTGGACGCCGCCGCAGTCGGCCCATCACCGGCTGTTGAACAAGACTTTCGCGCAGTACCGGATCAAGCCCAACAAGGTGGCGCTGGTGGACCAGGAATCGTCGATGCTGGACCTGGTGAAATCCGGCGTCGGCCTGTCATTGATGCGGGAGTCGGTGGCGCTGCGCGAAGCGCACGCGCACGGCCTGACCATCGCCGACGCGGTCAGCCTGACTACCGAGCTGTCGTTCATTTGCCTGAAAAGCCGGCGTAGCGAACCGGCGATCGCTGCCGTGTTCGCGATCCTGTCGGCACTGTGGGCAAGCTGAAAGGCTGTGGACAACCCTGGGGAAAAGCACTGGACAGTTTGGGGAAAAGCCGCCGTTTATCCACCGCCGCCAAAGTTATCCAGAATCGATGCGCCACGCCGCCGGCGCTTATACAGGCATTCGCAAGTGGTTCAAGTTCTTGAAAGCAAACCGGTTTACCGGGTTTTCCACAGAAACGGCGCAAGCCTACTATTACTACTATTTTTAAATACGTAAACCAGGGTTTAAAACCACAATCTCATCGGTGGGCGGGCGGCTGTCACAGGTGGTGGTAACCGATGTCGGATCGGACCTTGCCGCGAAATACCCAGTACGACCAGAACGCGTACATCAGGATCACCGGCAGCAGGAACAGCGTGCCGACCAGCAGGAACACCTGCGCGGTCGGCGCCGCCACCGCCGCGCGCAGCGTGATCGACGGCGGCACAATGTACGGCCATTGCGAAATGATCAAGCCGGTATAGGACAGGAAGAACAGGCCCATGGTGCAGACAAAGGGCAGCGCTTCGCGGCCGCGCTTGAGCGAATCCCACAAAAGCCAGGCCAGCAGCGCGGTCAGGATCGGCACCGGCGCGAAGAAATAGAAGTTCGGCAACGAAAACCAGCGTTCGGCGATGCGCGCCTGCGCCAGCGGCGTCCAGATGCTGATCAGCACGATGAAAACGAGGATGCCGAGCACGCCCCAGCGCGCCCGCTCGCGCGACCATTGCTGCAAGCCGTCCTCGGTCTTCATGTACAGCCAGGTGGCGCCCAGCAGCGAATAGCCGACCACCAGCCCGAGCCCGGTCAACAGCGGAAACGGCGCCACCCAGTCCCAGCTGGTGCCGACGAAGACGCGGCCCTCGACCGGCAGGCCCTGCACGAACATGCCGAGCACGATGCCCTGGGCGAAGGCGGCGATCAGCGAACCCCAGGCGAACGAATGGTTCCAGAAATGCTTGCGCGCGCCCGGCACGTCGCGGAATTCGAAAGCGACGCCGCGAAACAGCAGGCCCAGCAGCATCACCAGGATCGGGAAATAGACCGCCGGGATGATCACCGCAAACGCCAGCGGAAATACCGCCAGCAGGCCGACCCCGCCCAGCACCAGCCAGGTTTCGTTGAAATCCCAGATCGGCGCCACCGATGCCATCATCAGGTCGCGGTCTTCGTCGCTGTGGCGCAGCAGCAGCAGGATGCCGACGCCGAGATCGAAACCGTCCAGTAGGATGTACATCAACACCGCCACCGACAGGATGCCGGCCCACAGCGGAACCAGGTCAAGGGACATGGCGGCCTCCCCCGGCGGCCGGGGTGTCGGTGGCGGCCGACAGCGGCCGCGCCGGCCGGTGCCCCAGGCTTTCACGCTCCTCCTCGGCGACCGCGGCCGGCGGGCCCAGCTTCACCAGCCGCACCAGCATCAACAGGCCGAGGCCGAAAATCGCAATGTAGGCCAGCACATAGCCGGCCAGCGACAGCCAGACGTCGTGCGCGGTCAGCGACGGCGTGACAGCGTCGGCGGTGCGCATCAGGCCGTACACCACCCACGGCTGGCGGCCGACTTCGGTAGTGGTCCAGCCGGCCAGCACCGCGATGAAGCCGATCGGCGCCGCCCAGGTGCCGAGCCGCAGGTACCAGTCGCTGTCGAACAGCTTGCCGCGCCGCCACAGCACCAGGCCGGTGATCACCAGCGCCAGCATCAACAGGCCGATGCCGACCATGATGCGGAAGGCGAAATAGACGATCGCCACCGGCGGCCGGTCTTCCCTCGGGAAGGCCTTCAGGCCCTGAACTTCGCCGTTCCAGTCGTGCGTCAGGTACAGGCTGCCGAGTTTCGGGATCGCGACCTCGAAATGGTTGGTCTCCGCCTGCTCGTCCGGCAGGCCGATGATCGACGCCGGCACGCCGCGCTCGGTTTCCCACAGCCCTTCCATCGCCGCCAGCTTGGCCGGCTGGTGGTGCAGCGTATTGACGCCGTGCAGGTCGCCGACGATGACCTGGATCGGCACCATCACGATCAAAAACAGCAGCGACATGCGCAGCATGATCTTGCTTTCCTCGATCGAGCGTCGGCGCCGCAGGTAGAAACAGCCGACCGCCAGGATCACGAACGCGGTGGTGATGACGAAGGCCGTCACCGTATGCACTAGCCGGTACGGGAAGGAGGGATTGAAGATGACCTGCAGCATGCTGGCCGGCTCGAAGCGGCCATCGACGATCTGGTAACCGGTCGGCGTCTGCATCCAGCTGTTGACCGCCAGGATCCAGAACGACGACAGCAGCGTGCCGAGCGCCACCACCACTGCCGACAACGCGTGCGCCCAGCGCGGCACCAGCTTGCGCCCGAACAGCAGGATGCCGAGGAAGGCCGCTTCCAGGAAGAACGCGGTCAGCACTTCATAGGCGAACAGGCCGCCGAGCACGGACGAGGTGTGGTCGGAAAAGCGGCTCCAGTTGGTGCCGAACTGGAACGGCATCACGATGCCGGACACCACACCCATGCCGAACGACACCGCGAAGATGCGAATCCAGAAGGCCGACAGCCGCCGTACCACGTCGTTGCCGGTCAGCCACCAGCGGATTTCCAGCGTCGCGATGTAGCACGACAGGCCGACCGTGAAGGCCGGCAGCAGGATATGCAGCGCGATCACCCAGGCGAACTGGATGCGCGATAACAGCAAGGCGTCCATCGACTGTCTTTTTCGTGGGGGGCGTGGTTCGATCTTACGGCCGCCGCAGGTGGCCAGGATGATCCAGCGCAAGCGCGGGCCGCCAATCGGGTGGGTTTTGTCTTTGAACTTGATATTTAATACTGATGATAGTGATAGAGCAGGCCGCACCCTGTGGAAAAGTACCGAAAGTGCCGCTGAATCAGTGACTTGGCGTGCGCACAAGCGCTGGGATAAGGACGGTATGGCGGGCGTGCCGATTCTGGATAAAAGCCGGGCGCGGGGATTCGCGGCACTTGCGCACGATCGCTGCACAGCTTGTGCACAGGTTTGTCCACAGCGGAGCGGCAAACAGGAAAGACAGCGGAAAGATCGCGCCGACGACCGTAGGATGCATATACTCCCGACATAATGCCTCTATTCCGGGCGGAATTCCTGTGGAATGAAGGCATACCCCAGGTATTTATATTGCTGCCTTGCCAGATCGCAGTGCAGTGGGGGAG
>JBATWJ010000038.1:0-27579 GCA_049672545.1 Burkholderiaceae bacterium | reverse complement strand
GCGCCCCATTGCGGCGCGATCAGCGGGCGGCACGACAGCACGTCGCCGCCGCGGCGCACGCCGAGCGTATCGACGTAGCCGTCGGCGACCGTGGCAAACGGCGCGTTCGGATTCAGGATCTGCGGTCGCGGCTGGGCGAAGCGGTTGTGGCCGATTTCGCTGGCGTCGCTGCTGCAGATCGTATCGGCGAAATCGCTGGCCGGAATAGGTGTCAGTTTCTTGAAGGCGCCCCAGCCATAAGCGGTGCCGTTTTCCGCAAGCGCCACCGAGCGTTCGCGGCCAGCGCTGATCTGGAGGATTTTCATCCGTATACCCTTGTTGAAAGGAAATCAACAATGAGTGTACGGCAACTTTCTTAGTGGAAAAAGAAAATATTCGGGTCGAGCGATGTAGTCTCTTCAGAGGGAAATCGCGAGCAGTCCGGAGAAGGGGTTGCCCCGCGCCGGAAATCCGGGGCGTGCGAATGGCGGATCAGCGGATGTGCTGCTGGCGTGCATATTCGGCACGCTTCATGTCGAGGTATTCGTCGCGCTCCATCTCGTGCAGCTGCCGCGGATATTGCTCGGCGGCGGCAAACCAGTTGCGAAAGCGCCGTTCCGGTCGGACCGTCGGCGCCGCGCCGGCGGTGGCGAGGAAGGTGTCGATCGCCAGGTAATAGCGCATCGTATTGCGCTCGACCACGCCGCGCACGCCGTCGACGTAGTCCGGCGAGCCGTCCGGTTCGCGACCGACCACCGTGAAGCCGACCTTGTCGCGCCCGACGGTGCCGAGGTAGGTGCGCATCGCCAGCCGCGCCGAAAAATTCATCGCGTACGAATAGCTCAGGTGCAGGAAGCTCTTGCCGTCCGGCAGCGCCACCGCTTCCAGTGCGATGCGGTAGTCGCTGGTGCCGAGCGGACCTTGGGCGGCCGCCAGCGTGAAGGCGGCATAGTCTGGCGTGGTGGCGGCGACGCCATAGTCGAACTCGACACGCGGCGCCTGTTCCAGCGGTTCCGGCGTCTTCTTGCCGATATTCAGCTTCAGCACGGTGCCGGACGGTCTCGTCTCCGCGCGGCAGTACTTGGTATTGATATGCAGCAGCAGCATGTCGCACCAATGGCCGGGATCGTCCAGGCTGGCGCGCACGGTGGTGAACGGATAGTCGACGCGGGCGTAGATGTCGCCCTTCAGGCGCTGCGCTGTCTCACTCGAATCGAGCACCAGCGGCCGCTGGAAGGGATTGCGCTGCAATTGCGGTGCCAGCGCTTCGTATTTTGCACGCAGCGCGGCGGCTGGATCGGTATCCGCCGCCGTTGCGGCGCCAAGCATGCCGGCCAGCAGGCAGCAGCCGGAAAAAACGTATTTCTTCAATGAAAACATGAACTTGTCATCCGCGGGAAGAAGCTGTTGGAGTGCTGTGACCGTAGAAAATTCATCGCAACACGGTGCGGCGCCATATGCTTGCCGGCTGAAAATCCAGAATGGCATTTCCACCTGCAGGAATAGCTGCCCGACTGGACATTTGCGCAGTTCTGTCCGAAGCAAACGTGGTGATGCGGCAGGGCGTCGCTCTGCCGAGTTGCCGCCATCCGGTCGCAGGCTCGGGTGGAGGGCTGGAGGCGGGTGACGCAGGGAGTGAACGAAGAGGGCGGGCGAATCTCGCGCAGTTGTGGCAGCTCGAAGGTAGTTCGGGTGCGATGTTCCTTGGCGATCAACTGCCTATCACGCTTGACGAAATCCCGGCGTCGTCGCCGGATGCGTCGTCTACTGAGGCAGTGGTTCGATCAGTTCCGGCGCGTTATGGCGCGCATTGTTGACCGCCGGGCTGACCTGATGCCATTCGAAGTCCGTCGCCGGTAGCGAGCCGATGCGCGCCATCTGCTCGGCCTGTTCCAGCGGCGTATCGAGACTCATCCAGATGCGCGCATCGTCGGCCGCCAGCACCACCGGCCGCCGGTCATGCACGTCGACCATACCGCCTTCGGCGGCGGAAGTCACAATCACGAAACCGGCGCCTTCCGCCGCCGGTTCGCGCTCCGACGTGCTGGTTAGTGCAGCCATGAACAGGGGACGACCGTCACGGCGGCGGATGTACCACGGTTGCCGCTGTCCTTTTGGCCCTGTCCATTCGTACCAGCCATCGGCCGGGACGACGACGCGGCCGCTTTTCATCAAGGGCCGGTAGTATGGGGTCAGCAGCTTTTCGCGCTGTGCATTGATGGCCGGCTGCAATCCCTTCTTCTTCGCCCACGGCGACAGATAGCCCCATGGGACTTCCTGCGTCGAGAGGCCATCTCCATCGTCAGCCAGACGGAAGATCCAGTGCCGCGCACCCGGCGCGCCGTTGTAAGCGGCGATCGGCTGCGACGGATAATCGTCCAGCGCATCGAGATCGACGCCGATCGCCTGCGCATAGCTGCGCACCGATTCGGTTTGGGTAAAGCGTCCGCACATGGCACCAGTGTAGTACTTCGGACAGGAGGGCGGGCTGGCTCGCGGGTGCCCCGGCGAAGCGCAATTTGCGCTCATGATGCGTTCAGGCCGATGCGAAAATCCGAAGATCGCGGGCCCGGTAAAGACGCCGATGCGGAAAATAAAAAAGGCCACACTTGCGTGCGGCCTTCTCGAATCTGGCTCCCCGACCTGGACTCGAACCAGGGACCTGCGGATTAACAGTCCGTCGCTCTACCGACTGAGCTATCAGGGAAAAGAGACAGGATTATAGGCTTGTGGAATGCCCGGTGTCAAATCAAAAATGCCGGATTTGATGCTGGAAACGTTGAATGTACCGAACGTTTCCGGTAGCGACCGTTGCCCTTTCAAATGACGCTGGCGATCGACTCGACGACGCGTTCGATATTGCGCGAATTCAGCGCGGCGACGCAGATACGGCCGGTGTCGACGGCGTAGATCGAGAACTCGTTGCGCAGGCGGCCGACCTGTTCCTTGGAAAGGCCGGAATAGGAGAACATGCCGCGCTGGCGGATGACGAAATCGAAGTCGCGCGCGGGCGCCTTTTCCTTCAGTTGCTGCACCAGCTGTTCGCGCATTGCGCGGATGCGCACGCGCATGCCGGTCAGCTCGGATTCCCACATCTGGCGCAGTTCCGGCGTGCCGAGCACGGTGGCGACCACTTGGCCGCCATGGATCGGCGGGTTCGAATAGTTGGTGCGCACCACGCGCTTCAGCTGCGACAGCACGCGCGTGGCTTCTTCGGCGCTGGCGGCGGCAATCGACAGCGCGCCGACCCGCTCGCCGTACAGCGAGAACGATTTCGAGAACGAATTGGAAACGAACAGCGGGCCGCCGGCGGCGGCGAATTGCCGCACCACCTTGCCGTCGGCTTCGATACCGTCACCGAAGCCTTGGTAGGCCATGTCGAGGAACGGGATCAGGTCGCGCTGCGTCACGACCTGGATCACCCGCTGCCACTGGTCGTCGGACAGGTCGGCGCCGGTCGGGTTGTGACAGCAGGCATGCAGCACGACGATCGAGCCGGCCGGCATCGTCTGCAGCGCCTGCAGCATGCGCTCGAAGGCGACGCCGTGCGTGGCCGGATCGTAGTACGGGTAATTGTTGACGGTGAAGCCGGCCGCTTCGAACAGCGCGCGGTGGTTTTCCCAGCTCGGATCGCTGATCCACACCTGGGCGGTGGGCGCGAAGCGCTTCAGGAAGTCGGCGCCAAGCTTCAGGGCGCCGGTGCCGCCGAGCGCCTGCACGGTGACGGCGCGCTTTTCTTGAACTACCGGGCTGTCGGCCCCAAATACCAATTCTTGCACTGCCTTGTCGTAGGCGGGCAGGCCATCGATGGGCAGATAGCCGCGCGGCGCCAGCTTTTGCGCCAGCTGCGCCTCCGCTTTTTGCACACACTCCAGCAGCGGCACCTTGCCGTTGTCATCGTAGTAGACGCCGACCCCGAGGTTGATTTTTTGCGGATTCTGATCGGCGTTATAGGCTTCGGTAATGCCGAGAATCGGGTCGCGCGGGGCGAGTTCGATGGTGCTGAAAAGGGAGGCGGGGAGGGGCGCGTTCATCGTGATAACATGAAAAGTTGGTTGCAATTTTGTGCCGCGGTGGGGGCAATGCAGGACGGAAAGCTTGCATTCCGCCACTGAATTGCAAACGACGATTTTACCAAAGGTAGATTGCAATGGCAGAATTATCCGACGTTTCCAGTACGCTGGACGAATCCCGAATCATCACCTTCCCCGATTCCCCCTATCAGCTGTACCAGCCGTTCCCGCCGGCCGGCGATCAGCCGCAGGCGATCGCCCGTCTGGTCGAGGGCATCGAGGATGGACTGTTCTACCAGACGCTGCTGGGAGTGACCGGCTCCGGCAAGACTTATACGATGGCCAATGTGATCGCGCGGCTGGGGCGGCCGGCGATCGTGTTCGCGCCGAACAAGACGCTGGCGGCACAGCTGTACAGCGAATTCCGCGAGTTTTTTCCGAAGAACGCGGTTGAGTATTTCGTCAGCTATTACGACTATTACCAGCCGGAAGCGTATGTGCCGCAGCGCGACCTGTTCATCGAGAAGGATTCCTCGATCAACGAACACATCGAGCAGATGCGGCTGTCCTGCACCAAGTCGCTGATGGAGCGGCGCGACGTGGTGATCGTGGCGACCGTGTCGGCGATCTACGGCATCGGCAATCCGAACGAATACCACCAGATGATCCTGACCTTGCGCAGCGGCGACAAGGTCAGCCAGCGCGACATCATCGCGCGCCTGATCCAGATGCAGTACACCCGCAACGACGTCGATTTCGCGCGCGGCACCTTCCGCGTGCGCGGCGACATGATCGACGTCTTCCCGGCCGAGCACGCCGAACTGGCGCTGCGCATCGAGACCTTCGACGATGAAGTCGAAAGCCTGCAGCTGTTCGATCCGCTCACCGGCCGCGTGCGGCAGAAGATTCCGCGCTTCACCGTCTATCCCGGCTCGCACTACGTGACGCCGCGCGCGACGGTCCTGCGCGCGATCGAAACCATCAAGGAAGAACTGCGCGAGCGGCTGGCGTGGTTCCGCAACGAAGGCAAGCTGGTCGAGGAACAGCGGCTGGAGCAGCGCACCCGCTTCGATCTCGAGATGATGCAGGAGATCGGCTTCACCAAGGGCATCGAAAACTACTCGCGCCACCTGTCCGGCGCCAAACCGGGCGAGCCGCCGCCGACGCTGGTCGACTACCTGCCGCCGGACGCGCTGATGTTCATGGACGAATCGCATGTGCTGATCGGGCAGCTGAACGGCATGTACAACGGCGACCGCGCGCGCAAGACCAACCTGGTCGACTATGGTTTCCGGCTGCCGTCGGCGCTCGACAACCGGCCGCTGCGCTTCGATGAATTCCAGAGCAAGATGCGGCAGACCGTCTTCGTCTCCGCCACCCCCGCCGAATACGAGAAGGAACACGCCGACCAGGTGGTGGAGCAGGTGGTGCGGCCGACCGGGCTGGTCGATCCGATCATCAGCGTGCGTCCGGCCAGCACCCAGGTCGACGACCTGATGTCGGAAATCAGCGAGCGCATCAAGAAGGACGAGCGCGTGCTGGTGACCACGCTGACCAAGCGCATGGCCGAGCAGCTGACCGAGTTCCTGTCCGACAACGGCGTCAAGGTGCGCTATCTGCACAGCGACATCGATACCGTCGAGCGTGTCGAGATCATCCGCGACCTGCGGCTCGGCACCTTCGACGTGCTGGTCGGCATCAACCTGCTGCGCGAAGGGCTGGATATTCCGGAAGTCTCGCTGGTGGCGATTCTGGATGCCGATAAGGAGGGTTTCCTGCGTTCCGAACGCAGCCTGATCCAGACCATCGGCCGCGCCGCGCGCAACCTGCACGGCATGGCGATCCTGTACGGCGACAAGGTCACCGATTCGATGCGGCGCGCGATCGATGAAACCGAGCGCCGCCGTAACAAGCAGCTGACCTTCAACGATGAAAACAACATCACGCCGATCGGCATCAAGAAGACCATCCGCGAACTGATCGACGGCGTCTACAGCCCGCAGGAAGCGCGCGAGGAGTTGCAGGCGGCGCAGGAGCATGCGCGCTACGAGGCGATGAGCGAAAAGCAGGCCGGCAAGGAAATCAAGCGGCTGGAAAAGCTGATGCTGGAGCACGCGAAGAATCTGGAATTCGAAAAGGCGGCGCAGGTGCGCGACCAGCTCGGCCTGCTGAAGGAACAGCTGTTCGGCGCATCCGGCGCCGAAAACGTGACATCGCTGCTGGGCAAGACATAGGGTTGCGAGCGCGGCACTTTTCTATGGGAGTATGTGCCGAAAATGTTCTGTCTATGCCCGGTATAGGCCATGTTCCATGGGAGTATATGAGGTAAGTGCTAGGATGCCGTGCCGACCGCGGCATGCTGGCGCCGCTGTCGACGATACCGAAATGGGGTCGCGGTCGATACGCTCCGACGTTACCGCGCCGGGATCGCCCACACTGCGGGGCAGCATGGAAGCTCCATGCTCGCCGCCGCTACCATCCTGTTCCGAAAGATCGATTGCCGCCATGACGACTGCCGCCATTCCCGCCCCGTTTTCCGCGGCGCTCGCCACCGCCCATCCATCGTGGCAACCAGTGCTGCGCGCCGGGCTGGAAGCGATGTCCGCCAGCGATCCGGCCTACCTGCCGCAACTGGCCACGGCTGCCTATCTGCCGACTGGAGGGCGGATCTTCGCCGCCTTTTCCCGGCCCTTGGAACAGGTGCGCTACGTGCTGATAGGCGAAGGCCCATACCCGCGCGCGGAAAGCGCGATCGGCGTCTGCTTCATGGATGGCGCGGTGGATTCGCTGTGGTCCGAGCGTGGTCTGTCGAAGCCGGTCAACCGCGCCACCTCGCTGCGCAATTTCATGAAGATGCTGCTGGTGGCCGGCGGCTACGCCGATCCGCGGCATCTGTCGGGCGACGCGCTGGCGCCGATCGCGCAACAGGCGCAGGCCGCCGGTTCGGGCTGGACCCGCACCCGCGCCGAGCTGCAGGAAAACCTGCTCGACAACGGCTTCCTGCTGCTGAACGCGACGCTGGTCTATCGGCCCGACGTGCCGCCTCTGCGCGACGCCAAGGCGTGGCGGCCGCTGATACAGGCGGTGCTGGAAGCGCTGGTGAAGCAGGCACGGGCGCAAAGGAAGCCGCTACCGACCCTGGTGCTGTGGGGAAAGATCGCGGCTGAACTGGAAGCGCTGCCGATTTCCGGGGAGTTTCCGAAAGCGGCCTCGGAACACCCGTACAACCTCAGCTTCATCGCCCATTCGGGGATGCAGAAACTGTTCGGTCCGATGCACCTGCTGCGGCGAAAAGCAGCCTGAATACTGTTTGCGGCCACAAAAAAGCCGGCCCGAGGGCCGGCTTGGCGCGAAAACGGTAGTGCTCAGTCGCGGCTGCCGCCGAAGATCCCGAGCAGCGACAGCAGATTGGCGAAGATGTTGTACAGGTCCAGGTAGATCGCCAGCGTGGCCGAAATATAGTTGGTTTCGCCGCCATTGATGACCCGCTGCACGTCGTACAGGATGTAGGCGGAAAAAATGCCAATCGCTACCACCGAGATGGTCAGGTACAGCGCCGGCAGCTGCAGAAAGATGTTGGCCGCGGCTGCTACCAGGATCACCAGCACGCCGGCGAACAGCCACTTGCCCATGCCGGAGAAATCGCGCTTGGATACCGTGGCGACGCTCGCCATCACGCCGAAGATCGCCGCCGTGCCGCCGAACGCAGTCATGATCAGCGTGGCGCCGTTGGAAAAGCCGAGCACGTAGCCGATCAGGCGCGACAGCATCAAGCCCATGAAAAAGGTGAAACCGAGCAGCACGGCGACGCCGAGGCCGGAAGTCTTGGTCTTCTCGATCGCGAAGATGAAGCCGAAGGCGATCGCCAGGAAGGCGAGGAAGCCGATCATCGGGCTGCCGGCGAACAGCGAGAAATTCATCTGCACGCCGACCCAGGCGCCGAGGATCGTCGGCAGCATCGACAGTGCCAGCAGCCAGTAGGTATTGCGCAGCACGCGGTTGCGCACGGCCAGCGCGGTACCGGCGGTGCCGCTGCCGTAGGTAGTCTGCGGAATGTTCGGGTTCATTTTGCCTCCAGGTTGGCCGCAGGATGCGGCTTATTGCGGTTCATCCGAAGCCTTAGTATATAGGACCGGTGGCATCGTGACGGGTTCGGCGGTGCTGCGTGCGGTTTTCCACGTTCCGTGAGGGGGAGGGTTTCATGATAAAATCCATGGTTAATCAAATTTTTAACTGATTTCCTTAACCCTTTCATTTCATTGGAGTTTTTACAGATGGCAATCGAACGTACCCTGTCGATCATCAAGCCGGACGCAGTCGCGAAAAACGTCATCGGTCAGATCTATACCCGTTTTGAAAACGCCGGCCTGAAGGTGATCGCCGCCCGCATGGCGCAGCTGTCGCGTGCGGAAGCCGAGGGTTTTTACGCGGTGCATCGGGAGCGTCCGTTCTTCAAGGACCTGGTCGACTTCATGATTTCCGGCCCGGTGATGGTGCAGGTGCTGGAAGGCGAGGGTGCGATTGGCAAGAACCGCGAACTGATGGGCGCGACCGATCCGAAGAAGGCCGACAAGGGCACTATCCGCGCCGATTTTGCCGACTCCATCGACGCCAACGCGGTGCACGGCTCGGACGCGGCGGAAACCGCGCAAGTCGAAATCGCCTATTTCTTCCCGGCGCTGAACGTCTATTCGCGCTGATTCCCACTGCCGCTCGCTGCCTGTCGGCGAGCGGCGCACCGTCTTGCCATGACCGCCGAACTCGTCAACCTGCTGAACCTGGATTCTTCCCAGCTCGCCGCCTTCTGTCTCGACCTGGGCGAGGAGCCACGCCGCGTCAAGATGCGCGCCAAGCAGCTGCAACGCTGGATCCACCAGTCGGGCTGCGACGATTTCCAGGCGATGACGGATATCGCCAAATCCCTGCGCGACAAGCTCGCCGCGCGCGCCCATGTGGTCGCGCCTGCCATCATCAGCGACCACCTGTCGGCCGACGGCACGCGCAAATGGCTACTGGACGTTGGCCAGGGCAATGCGGTCGAAATGGTGTTCATCCCAGAGGAAAACCGCGGCACGCTGTGCATCTCGACCCAGGCCGGTTGCGCGGTGAATTGCCGTTTTTGCTCCACCGGCAAGCAGGGCTTCAGCCGCAACCTGACGGTCGGCGAAATCATCGGTCAGCTGTGGCTGGCCGAATTCATGCTGCGCCGGAGCAAGGGCGTCGAATGCGGCCCGAAGGGCGAGCGCCAGATCACCAATGTGGTGATGATGGGCATGGGCGAACCGCTCCTCAATTTCCAGTCGGTCGTCAGCGCCTTGAAGATCATGCTGGACGATACCGCCTACGGCCTGTCGCGCCGGCGCGTGACGCTTTCCACCAGCGGCGTGGTGCCGATGATCGACAAGTTGGCCCAGGAATGTCCGGTGGCGCTGGCGGTCTCGCTGCATGCGTCGAATGACGCCCTGCGCGACAGTCTGGTACCGCTGAACCGGAAGCACCCATTGTCCGAGTTGATGGCGGCGTGCCGCCGCTATCTCGACTACGCCCCCCGCGACTTCGTGACTTTCGAGTATTGCATGCTCGACGGCGTCAATGACAGCGACGCCCATGCGCGCGAACTGCTTGCCCTTGTGCAGGACGGTCCCAACGCCGTACCATGCAAATTCAATTTGATTCCCTTCAATCCCTTCCCCGAGTCAGGGCTGAAGCGCTCGGGCAATGCGCGCATCAAGGCATTCGCCCAGATATTGATGGATGCCGGCATCGTGACCACCATTCGCAAGACGCGCGGTGATGATATCGACGCCGCTTGCGGCCAGCTGGCCGGCGAGGTGAAGGATAGAACCAGGGTACGGGAGCGCATGCAGAAAATGACCGAATACCAGCAAAAGTACGGGAAGGATTTCGGGCGCCTGGTGGAGATTCCTTCGTGATGCGGACAGCGGGCCGCCTGTCGGCCAGTCTGATCCTGGTGGTGGCCGTGCTGGCGGGATGCGCCGGCACCGGGTCAGGAATAGACAGCGGCCCGCAGGCGGAATTGCGCACCAGTTCGGATCAGACCGACGATCAGAAGCGCGCCAGGATCCGCCTGCAGCTGGCGATCGGCTACTACGGCCAGCGCCAGCTGGATACCGCGCTCGATGAGATCAAGAAGGCACTGCAGGCCGATCCGGCCTTTGCCGACGCCTACGGCCTGCGCGGCCTGATCTACATGGACATGGGCGAAACCCGGCTGGCCGATGAAAATCTGCTGCGCGCGTTGCGGCTGCAGCCCGGGAATCCGGATTTTGCCAACAACTACGGCTGGTTCCTGTGCCAGAACGGGCGCGAGAAGGAGGCGATCCCGTATTTCGAAACGGCGCTGGCCAACAAGGCCTATCAATCGCCGGCGAAAGCCTTGAACAACGCCGGCGTCTGCAGCCTGAAGCTGAAGGACCAAGCCGCTGCCGAGCGCTATTTCACCCAGGCCTTCCAGTACGAACCCGGCAATCCGTCGGTGAACGCCAATCTGGCCAAGGTTTATTTCCTGCAGGGCAATGACGAGCGCGCCCGTTTCTATATCGATCGCGCGACCAAAGCGGAGATTCCGACCCCCGACATTCTGTGGACCGGGATCAAGATCGAGCGCAAGCTGGGACGGCGCGCGGCGGAAGCCAGCCTGGTGACCCAGCTGCGCCGCCGCTACCCGGAATCGCAGGAATACGCGGCGTACCTGCGCGGAGCATTCGATGAGTGACGAAGATGTGATGCCGTCGATCGACGAAGCCGTGGCTTTGCCAGCGCAGCTGTCGCCGGGGCAGCAACTCGCCGAGCGACGCCAAGCCGCGGGGTGGACGATCGAGCAGGTGGCGGCGCAGCTGAAGCTGGCGCCGCGCCAGATCGAAGCGCTGGAAAACGACCGCCTCGATGCCTTGCCGGGCGCGATGGTCGCACGCGGATTCATCCGTAGTTATGCGCGCTTGCTGAAGATGGATCCGGCGCCGTTGCTGGCGACGGTCAGCACCGACATCCGCTCGCCGATCGAATCGATACGGCAGCAGCGGCCTCTATCGGCGCCATTTTCCGAAACCCGGCTGCCGTCGATGCATGCACCAAAGGCATCCTGGACCTGGCTACCGGTCCTGCTGCTGCTTGGTGCGGTGGCGGTCGGCATCTCGGGGGCGCAGCGTGCCGACTGGCAGGCGATCCTGCCGGAATCGGTGGCTGCCTGGCTTGGAGAGTCGAGCTCGGCGTCGGTGCCAGAGGCACAGGCCGTGGGCGGAGAAACAGCGCCGCCGGTAGCGGCAGTCGAACCCGCACCGGCGGTCGAAGTGGTGCCGCTTGCCGCCGAAAGCCCGCAACTCGCGCCGGCTGAAGCGACCGTGCCGGCCAAGACGGAGTCGCCAGTCGCCACCGTGTCGCAGCAGGCCATTGCTCCGGCTGCGGCCGCCGGTAACCAGTTGAACCTGACCTTGCACCAGGATTCGTGGATCGAAATCAAGCGCCAGGACAGCAGTGTCATGGTGTCGCGTCTAGCCAAGGCAGGGACTACCGAAACCTTCGAAATCGCCGAGCCAGTGCTGTTGGTGGTCGGTAACGTCGCTGGAGTCGAGGCGAGTTTGCGCAATGCGCCATTGAACCTCAAAGCCACCACGTCCACCAACGTCGCGCGCATCAACCTGAAATAGCCAAGCATGTCTTCCAGTCTGCCGATTTCTTCCGGCCCCGCGGTTCGCCGTTCAACCCGACGCGTCGGCATCTGCTACGGCACGCGTGAAATCACGGTCGGCGGCGGCGCGCCGGTAGTGGTGCAGTCGATGACCAACACCGATACCGCCGACGTGATCGGAACTGCGATCCAGGTCAAGGAACTGGCGCGCGCCGGCTCCGAGCTGGTGCGTATCACGGTCAACAACCCGGAATCGGCGGCGGCGGTGCCGGCCATCCGCGAACAGCTCGACCGCATGGGAATCGACGTGCCGCTGGTCGGTGACTTCCACTACAACGGCCACCGGCTGCTGAACGATTTTCCGGGGTGCGCGCAGGCGCTGTCGAAATACCGCATCAATCCCGGCAACGTTGGCCAGGGCGCCAAGCGCGACACGCAATTTGCCCAGATGATCGAAGTGGCATGCCGATACGGCAAGCCGGTGCGCATCGGCGTCAACTGGGGCAGCCTCGATCAGGCGCTGCTGGCGCGCACGATGGATGAAAACGCTCGCCGTCCGCAGCCATGGAATGCGCAGGCGGTGATGTACGAGGCGCTGATCACGTCGGCGATCGAAAACGCGCGGCGCGCCGAACAACTGGGTCTGCCAGGCAACCGCATCATCCTGTCGTGCAAGGTTTCGGGCGTGCAGGATCTGATCGCGGTCTACCGCGAACTGGCGCGCCGCTGCGACTATCCGCTGCATCTGGGGCTGACCGAGGCCGGCATGGGCAGCAAGGGGATCGTCGCTTCGACCGCGGCGTTGTCGGTGCTGCTGCAGGAAGGCATTGGCGACACCATCCGCATTTCGCTGACGCCGGAACCGGGCGGCGACCGCACCCGGGAAGTGATCGTGGCGCAGGAAATCCTGCAGACGATGGGCTTGCGCAAGTTCACGCCGATGGTGATCGCCTGTCCCGGCTGCGGTCGCACCACCTCGACCGTTTTCCAGGATCTTGCCGACAAGATCCAGACTTACCTGCGCGAACAGATGCCGGTCTGGAAAGAACAGTATTCCGGCGTCGAGAATATGAACGTGGCGGTGATGGGCTGTATCGTCAATGGCCCGGGCGAATCCAAGCATGCCAACATCGGCATCAGCCTGCCGGGTACCGGCGAATCGCCGGCAGCACCGGTGTTCATCGACGGCGAAAAGAAACTCACCTTGCGCGGCGAGCGGATTGCCGAAGAATTTCAGGAAATCGTCCTGTCCTATGTAAAGACGCGTTACGGCAAAGCGTCGGCACGCTGAATCTTCCCTCTTGGCGCGTCTACGGGCGTGCCGCCAACTCTTGCAAAAACAATGGCGGAAAGCAAAAAACTGGAAAAAATTGTCGGTGTCAAGGGGATGAACGACATCCTGCCGGCGGAAGCCCCCTTATGGGAGCTGTTCGAGAATACGGCGCAATCGGTGCTGAAAAGCTACGGTTTCCAGCAGATCCGTACGCCGATCGTCGAATCTACCACGCTGTTCGCGCGCGGATTGGGCGAAGTGACCGACATCGTCGAGAAGGAAATGTATTCGTTTACCGATTCGATGAATGGCGATCAACTGACCCTGCGGCCGGAGAGCACCGCATGCGTGGTGCGCTCGGTGCTCGAGCATAACTTGACCTATGACGGTCCGAAGCGGCTGTGGTATGCGGGGCCGATGTTCCGGCACGAGCGCCCGCAGCGCGGCCGCTATCGCCAGTTCCATCAGGTTGGCGCCGAGGCGATCGGTTTCGGCGGCCCCGACATCGACGCCGAACTGATCATGTTGTGCCGGCGGCTGTGGGACGACCTCGGGCTGCCGGACATCCGGCTGGAGCTGAATTCGATCGGCGACGCCGCGGAACGCAACCGGCACCGGATCGACCTGATCGCCTATTTCGAGCAGCATCGCGACTTGCTGGATGCGGACGCGCAACGGCGCCTGCACAGCAACCCGCTGCGCATCCTCGACAGCAAGAATCCGGCCATGCAGCAGATGATCGACGCGGCGCCGCGCCTGCTTGACTACCTGGGCGAAGAGTCGCGCGCGCATTTCGAAGGCGTGCAGACGATTTTGCGCCACAACAACATTCCGTTTTCGATCAATCCGCGCCTGGTGCGCGGAATGGACTACTACAACCGCACGGTGTTCGAATGGATCACCGATCAGCTGGGTGCGCAGGGCACCGTCTGCGGCGGTGGCCGCTACGATCCGCTGATCGAAATGTTCGGCGGCAAGCCGACACCGGCCTGCGGCTTTGCAATCGGCGTCGAGCGCGTGCTCGAACTGATGCGCGCCAACGGGGAACAGGCCATCCCGAATCAATGCGATGTCTACCTGGTACACCAGGGCGAGGAGGCCCAGTTCCAGGCTTTCGTGCTGGCCGAACGTTTGCGCGATGCCGGCCTGGATGTTGTGCTACATTGCGCCTCGGCAAACGCCGTCAGCAGCTTCAAATCGCAAATGAAACGGGCCGATGCTAGCGGCGCCGCCTTTGCGGTCATCCTCGGCGAGGATGAAATCAAGGCCGGCGCCGCAGCCGTCAAGACGCTGCGCGCCAGCGACGGTCCGCAGCAAACCACGGTTGCCTACGACGCGGTGGTCGACCATCTGGTGGAGCAGATCGTCGGCGGCGCGCATGGCGAAGATGGCCACGACCATATCCACTATCACCCTTAATACGTTTCATCATGGCATACGATCTCGAAGAACAGGAACAACTCGCCAGTCTCAAGGCATGGTGGAATCAGTACGGCAATCTGCTCACGTGGGTGCTGATCGTTTGCCTGGCGGCCTATGCGACATGGGCCGGCTGGAATTTTTATCAGAGAAATCAGGCGGTACAGGCGTCGCAGCTGTATGACGAATTGCAGAAGGCCGTCAATGCGAAGGACAACGCCAAGGTCCTGCGTGCGGCAGGCGATATGGAAGAGAAGTTCTCCGGCACCATCTATGCGCAGATGGCGGCGCTGGCCGCCGCCAAGTCGGCCTTCGATGCGAATGATGTCAAGAGCGCCCAGGCGCAGCTGCAATGGGCCGCCGACAAGGGGCGCGATCCGGAATACCAGGCGATCGCGAAGATCCGTCTGGCCGGAATCTACCTCGATGAAAAGGCGTACGACGACGGGCTGAAGGTCCTGTCGGGTTCGTTCCCGCCGGCGTTCGAAAGTGCGGTCGCCGATCGCCGGGGCGATATTCTGTTTGCCCAAAACAAGCTTGACGAAGCGCGCAGCGCCTATCAGAGCGCGCTGCAAAAAATGGATCAGAAAAATCCCGGGCGCCAGTTCGTCCAGCTGAAACTGGATGCGCTCGGTGGCGCGGCCGACAAGGGCGCCGCCTGAGGCTCTCGAAAGCAGAACAAACAGGGGAAAAGATGCGTATTGCCGTCAAGCTATTCGGAGCCGGGGCGCTGGTCCTGCTAGCAGGCTGTTCCACGTTGTCGTCGCTGAATCCTTTCGCCCGCAAGGCGCCGCCCTTGAATCCGCCGGCGGCGCTGGTCGAGTTCAAGCCGACGCTGACGGCACGCACGGTCTGGTCAACCGCGGTCGGTTCCGCCACCACCCACGCGTTTGCGCCGGCGGTTGCGAACGGCAGCGTCTTCGCCGCTTCCGCCGACGGTTCGCTGGTGCGCATCGATGCCGCCAGCGGCGCGGTGGCGTGGCGGATCAAGGCCGACAGCCCTCTGACGGCGGGCGTTGGTACGGATGGCGAAACGGTTGCAGTGGCGGGTGAAAAAGGCGAGCTGCTGGTGTTCGACGGCAATGGCAAATTCCGCTGGAAGGCGCAGGCCAGCAGCGAAATATTGTCCGCGCCCGCAGTCGGCCGGGGTATGGTGATCGTGCGCAGCCTGGATAATCACGTCGCCGCCTATGACGCCGGGAGCGGCACGCGCCGCTGGCTGGTACAACGGCCGATCCCATCGCTGACGCTGCGTGCGGCGCCGGGTATCGCCATCAGCGGGGATACCGCCTTTGTTGCCTTGCCGGGCGGGCGCCTGTCTGCGCTGGCGCTCGGCAATGGCGGCCCGCGTTGGGAGGTGGCGATCGGCGATCCGCGCGGGACCACCGAACTGGAGCGCATCGCCGATGCGTCCGGAACGCCGGTGATTGTCGATGACGAAGTGTGCGCGGTTGCTTATCAGGGTCGGATCGGCTGTTTTGACATCAACAGCGGTTCAGCGCGCTGGTTCAAGGAATTTTCGAGCTATGTAGGCGTGGCGGTCAATCAGCGATTTGTGTTCGCCGCCGATGAGCGCGGTGCGGTCAATGCCTTTGCGCGCCAGGGCGGAGCTGGCGCTTGGCGCAATGACAAGTTGGCTTTCCGTCGGCTGACCACGCCCGCTTCGTTCGGGCGCGCGGTCGCCGTCGGCGATTACCAGGGTTACGTGCACTTTCTGTCGCAGGAAGACGGTTCCTTCGCCGCCCGCATCGGTACCGACGGCAGTCCGGTACTCGCAGCACCGGTAATGGCCGGCAACAATCTTGTGGTCCAGACCCAAGCCGGAGCGGTGGTCGCCCTGAGCATCGATTAAAGATCTTAATGAAACCGGTTATCGCCCTAGTAGGTCGTCCCAACGTCGGCAAATCGACGTTGTTCAATCGCCTGACGCGCTCGCGCGACGCGCTGGTGGCGGATCTTCCCGGCTTGACGCGGGATCGCCACTACGGTAACGGCCGGCTCGGTGAACGTCCTTTCCTGGTGATCGATACAGGCGGTTTCGAGCCGGTGGCGAAAGACGGCATTCTGCATGAAATGGCCAAGCAGACGCGCCAAGCGGTAGCAGAAGCCGATGTGGTGATTTTCATCGTCGACGGACGTCAGGGCTTGACGCCGCATGACAAGACCATCACCGATTTCTTGCGCAAGGCCGGACGTCCGGTGATGCTGGTGATCAATAAATCGGAGGGGATGAAATACACGACGGTCGCCGCCGATTTCTACGAGCTTGGTCTCGGTGCCCCCTACGTGATTTCGGCCGCGCATGGCGACGGCGTGATGGAGTTGGTGGATGAGGCGCTTGATCTCGCCTTGGCCGGAGCCAAGACGGAGGAGGAGGCGGAGGAGGTACCGGGCTCGGATATCCGCATCGCCATCGTCGGCCGGCCGAATGTCGGCAAGTCGACTCTGGTCAATACCCTGCTGGGCGAAGAGCGGGTGATCGCCTTCGACATGCCCGGGACCACTCGCGATTCGATCGAGATCGGCTTTGAGCGAGGCGGGCGGCACTATACGCTGATCGATACCGCGGGGATCCGGCGCCGTGGCAAAGTGTTCGAAGCGATCGAAAAATTTTCAGTGGTCAAGACGTTACAGTCGGTCTCCGAAGCCAACGTCGTAATCCTTTTGCTCGATGCCCAGCAGGACATTTCAGAACAGGACGCGCATATCGCCGGCTTCATCCTTGAATCCGGGCGTGCGCTGGTGGTCGCCATCAATAAATGGGACGGCCTGACCAGCGCACGACGGGATGAGATCAAGATCGATCTCGAACGCAAACTCGATTTTCTCGGCTTTGCGAAATTCCATTTCATTTCCGCGTTGAAAGCCACTGGCATCGGACCTCTGATGAAGTCGGTCGATGCTGCCTACAACGCCGCGATGGCCGATCTCACCACGCCCAAACTGACGCGCGCGCTGATCGAGGCGGTCGAGCACCAGGAGCCGCGCCGCAAGGGGTCGATCCGACCCAAATTGCGCTACGCGCACCAAGGGGGGAAAAATCCGCCCGTCGTGGTGATTCACGGCAACGCGCTGGACGCAGTGGATGCCAATTACAAGCGTTACCTCGAAAAGCATTTTCGCGAAACCTTCGCGCTGACCGGCACGCCGATGCGGATCGAATTCCGTACCGGCCGCAATCCCTATCAGCGCACGCAAAAATAATCCCCATCCGGTTGGCGGCAAATCGAGAAATCGATTACAGTCTTTATTCGCTTTCAGTGCGGGGCACTTGAAATCCTTGATAGACGCCTCCAACTCCTGAATACAACAACACAATGGAGCTGCCATGAGCAACAAAGGGCAATTGTTACAAGACCCCTTCCTCAACGCCTTACGAAAAGAGCACGTTCCCGTTTCGATTTATCTCGTGAATGGAATCAAGCTTCAGGGCCACATCGAATCTTTCGATCAATATGTCGTCCTGCTTCGCAACACGGTCACGCAGATGGTTTATAAACATGCGATTTCTACCGTCGTCCCCGCGCGCGCCGTCAATCTGAACGTTGAGACGGAATCTGACTGATGCTGACAAGGCGTCTCCGTCACAAGTGACCGGTAGCGTACGCGCCGTTCTGGTCGGTCTTGATTTCGGCAAGACCGACTTTGCGGCTAGCCTGGAAGAGCTTTCCCTGCTGGCGAAATCTGCCGGCGCTACTCCGGTCGTCACCATTTCTGGGCAGCGGTCTGCGCCGGACACTGCTTTGTTCATCGGTAGCGGCAAGGCGCAGGAGGTTGCGCAGATTGCGGCCGAGCAGCAGCTCGAACTCGCCATCTTCAATCATGCGCTGACGCCCGCTCAGCAGCGCAATTTGGAACGCGTGCTGAAGATCAGAGTGGTGGACCGCACTAGCCTGATCCTCGATATTTTCGCCCAGCGCGCCAAGAGCCACGAGGGGAAAATCCAGGTCGAATTGGCGCAGTTGCAGCATCTGTCGACCCGGCTGATACGCGGCTGGACTCACCTCGAGCGGCAAAAAGGCGGTATCGGCTTGCGCGGCCCCGGTGAAACCCAGCTGGAAACGGACCGTCGGCTGCTCGGCATGCGGGTCAAGGCCCTGCGCTCCCGCCTGGACAGGCTGCGGCGTCAGCATGCTACCCAGCGGCGTGCGCGCGAGCGCAACGGGATGTTTTCAGTCTCGCTGGTCGGCTATACCAATACCGGCAAATCCACCTTGTTCAATGCGCTGACCAAGAGTGGTGTGTATGCGGCCGACCAATTGTTCGCGACGCTGGATACCACTTCGCGCCGGATTTATCTCGGCGAAGCAGGCAATGTGGTGATCTCGGACACCGTCGGCTTCATCCGCGAATTACCGCATCAACTCGTCGCCGCCTTCAGCGCCACTCTCGAGGAAACCGTACACGCCGACCTACTGCTGCATGTGGTGGATGCGGTCAGTCCGGCGCGCATGGAGCAGATCGCCGAAGTCAATGCGGTGCTGGACGAGATCGGGGCCAGTCATGTACCGCAAATTTTGGTCTGGAACAAGATCGATGCGACCGACCTTGGGCCGGCGGTCGAATACGACGAGTATGATAAAATCAGCCGGATTTTTATCAGTGCTCAGACAGGGGCCGGTTTGGATTTGCTGCGCCAAGCCATTGCGGAACGCGTAAAAGTGGACGGCGTGGCGCAGTTCGACACATTGCCGGCAGCGGCAGCTTCCGACGTTTGAACGATTTTAGCGGGCATTCCGCCCCTAACTTGAAAGCCGGATCCTTACAGAATGCTTGTTTCCTTCCTAAAAAAACATGGTTTGAAATTCTCGCTGAACGACCCCCGTTGGGGACGCGGCTCGCAGGATGGAAACCAGCAGAATCAACAGCAGAATGGCAGAAGGCCGAGTGACGGCCCGCCCGACCTCGACCAACTGTGGCGCGATTTCAATCAGCGGCTGAATCGCCTGTTCGGCAACCGCAAGGGCGGTGGTGGCGATGCCGGCGGCGGATATACGCCGGACATGAAGGGAACCGGGATCGGGGTCGGCGTGCTGGCCGTGGTCGCGGCGCTCCTGTGGCTGGCCAGTGGATTCTTTATCGTTCAGGAAGGCCAGACCGGGGTCGTTCTGACTTTCGGCAAATACAGCCACATGTCGCTGCCCGGCTTCAACTGGCGCTGGCCTTATCCATTCCAGAGTCACGAAATCGTCAACGTGTCGCAAGTGCGGACGGTCGAGGTTGGCTATCGCTCGAACACCAAGAACAAGCAGTTGCAGGAAGCGCTGATGCTGACCGAGGATGAAAACATCATCGACATCCAGTTCGCCGTCCAGTACACGCTGAAGAGCGCGCCCGAATGGCTGTTCAACAATCGCGATCAGGAAGAAACCGTGCGCGAAGTGGCCGAGACTTCGATCCGTGAAGTGGTCGGCAAGAGCAAAATGGATTTCGTGCTGTACGAAGGACGCGAGAAGGTGGCATTGGACGTGAGTCAACTGATGCAGCGCATTCTGGATTTGTACAAGACCGGCGTCCAGATCACCAACGTGACAATGCAGGGCGTGCAGCCGCCGGAACAGGTGCAGGCGGCTTTCGATGATGCTGTGAAGGCGGGTCAGGATCGCGAACGACAGAAGAACGAGGGCCAAGCCTATGCCAATGACGTGATTCCGAAGGCGCGCGGCACCGCTTCGCGCCTGATGCAGGAATCCGAAGCTTATCGCTCGCGTGTCATTGCCACCGCGGATGGTGATGCTTCCCGCTTCCGCCAGATTTTGACCGAATACCAAAAAGCGCCGGCGGTCACGCGCGACCGAATGTATCTGGAAACCATGCAGCAGATATTTGCGAATACCACAAAGGTCATGATCGACGCCAAGGGCGGGAATAACCTGCTGTACCTGCCGCTGGACAAGCTGATCGCGCAGTCGGCCGCCATCGAGGCCAGCAAGCCGAATTCGGTCCAGCCTGGCAGCTCATCGGCGCCTCAGAGCGGCAAGCCGGACGAGGCCTCCTCTTTGAGTCTCGACAGCCAGCGCCAGCGCGATTTGCGTGGTCGCGATTCGCGTGAAAGGGAGGGCCGGTGATGAATCGCCTTGTTACCTCCGTTGTCCTGGGCATCGTCGCGCTGTTCGTCCTGCTGTCGACCGTGTTTGTGGTCGACCAGCGTCAATATGCGATCCTGTTTGCGCTCGGTGAAGTCAAGCAGGTAATCAACGAACCGGGTCTGCATTTCAAGCTGCCGCCGCCGTTCCAGAACGTGCTGTTCCTCGACAAGCGGATCCTGACGATCGACTCTGCGGAAACCGACCGCTTCATCACCGCCGAGAAAAAGAACATCCTGGTCGATACCTTCGTCAAGTGGAAGATCACCGATCCGCGACTGTACTTCGTCAGCTTCGGCAATGATGAGCGCCGGGCGCAGAATCGGATGTCGCAGATCGTCAAGGCGGCGCTCAACGAGGAAATCACGAAGCGCACCGTGCGCGAAGTGATATCCGGCGAGCGCGGCAAAGTGATGGATGCGATCCGCAACAAGGTCCAGGAAGAGGCGAAGCAGATCGGCGTCGAAATCGTCGACGTGCGCTTGAAGCGGGTCGATTATGTCGATCAGATCAATGCCTCGGTGTACGACCGCATGAAGTCCGAGCGTGCCCGGGTGGCTAATGAACTGCGCTCGACCGGCGCGGCAGAGTCGGAAAAGATCCGTGCCGATGCCGATCGCCAGCGGGCGGTGATCCTGGCTGAAGCCTATCGCGATGCCGAAAAAATCCGCGGCGAGGGTGACGCCAGGGCGTCGCGCATATATGCCGAGGCGTTTGGGCAAAACCCCGAGTTCTACAAGTTTTACCAGAGCCTGGAAGCGTATCGCGCCAGCTTCAAGACGCGCAAGGATTTGCTGGTAGTCGACCCGGGTTCGGAGTTCTTCAAGTATTTCAAGGCTCCCGGAGGTAACGCGAATCCAGCCGGTGCCGTCAAAAAATAGCGGATTACGTGAAAATCCGCGCTTGGTTCGGATGCCGCCGAATGGGCGGCATCCGTTTTGTTTCGTCTGTCGCAGCCGTGCGCTTTTGGCGGTAATTTCGACTTTCCGCAATATGCAGCCGCGCTTTCCCCGCCAACTGTTCCATCCCGCATGGCGCGCCTGGGTCGGCTGCGCCTCCTTGTGAAATTTTCCTATGCAACGCTGGGCCCTTCCTGAAAACATTGCCGACGTCTTGCCGTCCGAAGCGCGCAAGATCGAGGAATTGCGGCGCCTGATGCTCGACAAATTCCGGGTTTACGGCTATGAGCTGGTGATTCCGCCCTTGCTCGAATATCTGGAATCCTTGCTGACCGGCGCCGGTCAGGACACCAATCTGCGTACCTTCAAATTGGTCGATCAACTGTCGGGACGCTCGATGGGTGTGCGGGCCGACATGACGACGCAAGTGGCACGCATCGATGCCCATTTGCTGAACCGGGCCTCGATCACCCGGCTTTGTTATGCCGGCAGCGTGCTGCGCACCTTGCCGATCGGGTTGCATGCGACCCGCGAGCCGTTTCAGATCGGAGCCGAAATCTATGGCCATGCCGGCCTCGAAGCCGATGCGGAAATCCAGGAGCTGGCGCTGGCTTCGCTGGCGCTGACCGGCATTTCGCAGGTGAGGCTGGATTTGTGCCATGTCGGCGTGCTGCGCGCGCTGGTCGCGCATGATGCGCGCGCCAAGGAATGCGAAGCGGAGCTCTTTGCGCTGCTTGGTGCCAAGGACCTGCCGGCACTGCGCGAGATGGCGGTCGATTTCCTGTCCGAAACGCGCGCCGCTTTGCTGGCCTTGCCTGGACTGTATGGCGATGTGGGCGTGATTTCGGAAGCGCGCCGGGTGCTGCCTCAGACCGCCGGGATTCAAAAGGCCTTGAGCGAGCTGGAATCGCTGACGGAGGTGGCGGGCGGTGCCGACGTGACCATCGACCTGGCGGACCTGCGCGGCTATCACTATCATAGCGGCGTCATGTTCGCCCTCTATGTGCCCGGCTTGCCGAATGCGGTGGCTAGGGGCGGACGCTACGATCATGTCGGCGAGGCATTTGGCAGAGCACGGCCGGCTACCGGATTTTCGATGGATTTGCGCGAACTGGCGCGCCTGCTGCCGCCGGCCGAACGCAAATGCGCGATTTGCGCACCCTGGAGCACTGATCCCGTTTTGCGCGAAAAAATTGCCGACTGGCGGCAGGCAGGCGAGGTGGTGATCCAGAGCCTACCAGGCCAGGAAGCCAGGCTGGATGAATTCGATTGCGATCGGGTGGTGGTATTGGAAAACGGAAACTGGATTCTCAAGGATTTGGATTAAGGAATGCTACAGAAAAACGCTGCAAGGAACGTCGTCGTCATCGGCACTCAGTGGGGTGATGAGGGTAAAGGGAAGATCGTCGACTGGCTTACCGACCATGCGCAGGCGGTGGTGCGCTTTCAGGGCGGCCACAATGCCGGCCATACGCTGGTCATCAACGGCCACAAGACGGCGCTGCAACTGATCCCGTCGGGGATCATGCGGGCCGGCATCGCCTGCTATATCGGCAACGGCGTGGTCCTGTCGGTGCCCGACCTATTGCGAGAGATCGACAAACTGGAGGCGGCCGGCGTCGAAGTTGCCTCCCGCCTGAAGGTATCGGAAGCCTGCCCGGTCATCCTGCCTTACCACGTTGCGGTCGACGTCGCGCGCGAAGCGGCGCGCGGCAGTGCCAAGATCGGAACCACAGGCAAGGGGATTGGCCCGGCCTACGAGGACAAGGTGGCGCGCCGCGCGATCCGCGTGGCCGACCTGTTGAACGAAGGCCGTTTCGCCGACAAGTTGCGCGAAAACCTGGACTACCACAACTTCGTGCTCGCCCATTACCTGAAGGTGCAGACGATCGACTACCAGAAGACGCTGGACGACGCGCTGGCCACTGTTGCGCGCCTGGCGCCGATGGTGGCGGATGTCCCGAGCGCACTGTATGCGGTGCATGCCACCGGCGGCTCGCTGCTGTTCGAAGGAGCGCAAGGCAGCATGCTGGACGTCGATCACGGCACCTATCCTTTCGTCACGTCCAGCAATTGCGTAGCCGGCAATGCCGCCGCCGGTTCCGGCGTTGGCCCGGGCATGCTGCATTACGTGCTGGGGATTACCAAGGCCTATACGACCCGGGTCGGCTCTGGTCCGTTCCCGTCGGAATTGCCGACCGACGACGTCGTCGGCAAGCACCTCTCCACGGTCGGCCATGAATTCGGCACCGTGACCGGGCGCGCGCGCCGCTGCGGCTGGTTCGATGCGGCGCTGCTGAAGCGCTCGGTGCAGATCAATGGCATCAGCGGCATGTGCCTGACCAAACTGGACGTACTGGACGGCTTGGAAACGCTGAAGCTGTGCATCGGCTATTCGCTGGACGGCAGACAGACCGATATTTTCCCGATTGGCGCCGACGATGCCGCGCGCTGCGTGCCGATCTATGAAGAAATGCCGGGCTGGCAGCAATCGACGGTCGGCATCAAGACGCTGGAGGGACTGCCGCCGAATGCGCTGGCCTACGTCAAGCGCATCGAACAGTTGGTCGGTGTGCCGGTCGATATGGTGTCGACCGGTCCCGACCGCGAAGAAACCATCGTGCTGCGCCACCCGTTCAAATAAAGGGATGACAAGGAATCATATGGGTGAATCGACCGATAAGGATCTGTGGGTAAGCTGGAGCGACTATCACCGCAATATCGAGCGGCTGGCGCTGATGGTGCATGAATCGGGCTGGAAGTTCGACCAGGTGCTGTGCCTGGCACGCGGCGGCCTGCGGCCGGGGGATATCTTTTCGCGCATCTTCGACGTGCCGCTGGCGATCCTGTCAACCAGCTCCTACCGCGAAGACGCCGGTACCTTGCGCGGCGACCTGGATATCGCCAAGTACGTCACGATGACCAAGGGCGCATTGTCCGGCAAGGTGCTGCTCCTGGATGACCTGGTCGATTCCGGCGTGACGCTGGAAAAGGTACAGCATCACCTAAAGGAAAATTTTCCGGCTGTGACCGAAATCAAGTCGGCGGTGATCTGGTGCAAGGGTTGTTCGTCGATCAAGCCGGATTTCTACCTCGACTATTTGCCGACCAATCCGTGGATACACCAGCCGTTCGAGGAATACGATGGCCTGCGGCCGCACCAGTTGGTGGCCTGGATGAAGAAGGGTGAAGCCTGACCCGATTGCCGATTCCGACTCTGGCCCGTCCTGTAGCGGCGGGTCGGGCGCCGTCACCGCGCATCGCGCGAGGCATTTTGCGGCACAGCCCCGGTAAACGAAAAAACCCGTTGACGAATCAACGGGTTTTTCCTGATGTTGCTGGTGCCCACGGAGGGACTCGAACCCCCACACCTCGCGGCACATGGACCTGAACCATGCGCGTCTACCAATTCCGCCACGTGGGCCCTACGAAGACAGCGATTATAGCGGAAAAACTCTTGAAGTCAAACGGCTTGTTTATGTTTTGCGATTTTTCCCGGGTTAGGTAAAAGTCATGCTCGTCCGTTAAACTGACTTCCGATTCATTGCAACTGAAGATTAAAGAAAAAACACACTTTTGAACCAATATCCTTACCCCATTCCCAGCCGCGAAGAAATTCTCGGCCTGATGCGCAGCGCACCGACGGCGCATAGCTTGAAGTCGCTGGCGGCCGCGCTCGGCGTCAAGAGCAATGAACTCGATGGCCTGACGCGGCGCCTGAACGCGATGGAGCGTGACGGCCAGATCATGTCTAACCGTGCTGGCGCCTACGAGCTCGCGCATTCTTCCAGCTTCATCGAGGGCCGTGTCAGCAGCCACCGCGACGGCTACGGCTTCCTGATCCCGAGCGACGGCAGCCAGGACCTGTACCTGTCGGAAAAGGAGATGCAGAAGGTACTGCATGGCGATCGTGTGCAGGCGCGGGTCATTGGCACCGACCGCCGCGGCCGGCCGGAAGGCACGATCGTCGAAGTGCTGGAGCGCGCCAACACCCACGTGATCGGGCGCCTGCTGAACGAAAACGGCGTCTGGGTAGTGGCGCCCGAAGACAAGCGCATCAGCCAGGACATTCTGCTGGCCGGCGCGCCCGGCAAGGCGAAAACCGGGCAGGTGGTCAGCGTCGAACTGACGGAGCAGCCGTCGCGCTATACGCAGCCGGTCGGCAAGATCGTTGAAATCCTCGGCGACATCGACGACCCCGGCATGGAAATCGAGATCGCGGTGCGCAAGTACGGCGTACCGCATGAATTTTCGGCGGCAGCACTGAAGCAGGCTGCCAAGCTGCCGAACGAAGTCAAGCCGGCGGAGCTGGCCGGGCGCGTCGACCTGCGCGATATTCCGCTGGTGACGATCGACGGCGAGGATGCGCGCGATTTCGACGACGCGGTGTATTGTGAGCCGGTCAAGGTCGGGCGCAGCACCTGCTATCGCCTGATCGTCGCGATCGCCGACGTCAGCCACTACGTCAAGCCGCAGGATGCGCTGGACGCCGATGCACTGGAGCGCAGCACTTCGGTGTATTTCCCGCGCCGGGTGATCCCGATGCTGCCGGAAAAGCTATCGAACGGACTGTGCTCGCTCAATCCCGACGTCGACCGCCTGACCATGGTGTGCGACGCGGTGATCACGGCCAAGGGCGACATCAAGGCTTACCAGTTCTATCCGGCGGTGATCCATTCGGCGGCGCGTCTGACCTATACCGAAGTGGCGGCCATCCTCGGTAACACCAAGGGGCCGGAAGCGGCCAGGCGGCCGGCGCTGGTGCCGCATCTGCTGCATCTGCACGAAGTGTTCCAGGCGCTGGTTCAGGCACGCCGGCAGCGTGGGGCGATCGATTTCGAAACCACCGAAACCTACATCGTCTGCAATGCGGCGGGAAAGATCGAGCAGATTTTGCCGCGCACCCGCAACGATGCGCACAAGGTGATCGAGGAATGCATGCTGGCGGCCAACGTCTGCGCCGCCGACCTGCTGCAGCGACACAAGCAGCCGACGCTGTACCGCGTGCACGCGGTGCCGACCAAGGAAAAGCTGGAGCAGCTGCGCACCTTCCTGAAGCAGCTCGGCCTGCATCTGGGCGGCGGCGATACGCCGGAGGCTTCCGACTATGCCGAGCTGATGACGAAGATCGCAGCCCGTCCCGACGCGCTGCTGTTGCAGACGATGCTGCTGCGCTCGATGCAGCAGGCGGTCTACAGCCCGGAAAACGTCGGCCACTTCGGCCTGTCGTACGAATCGTATGCACACTTCACCAGCCCGATCCGGCGCTACCCCGATTTGCTGGTGCACCGGGCGATCAGGGCAGTGCTGCAGGGCAAGCGCTACGAGCCGCACGTCGATACCGGCGCGCTGAACACCACGCTGTCGCCGGCGGCGCGCCGCAAGCAGGCGCAGGACCAGGCGGAAGGCAAGAAGAAGCGCGAGGGCGAGCCGTCGGTATGGGAAGCGCTCGGCATTCACTGTTCGGCCAACGAGCGGCGCGCCGACGAAGCGTCGCGCGACGTCGAGGCATGGCTGAAGTGCTACTTCATCCGCGATCGGCTGGGCGAGCAGTTCACCGGCACGATTTCCGCCGTCACCAGCTTCGGCATTTTCGTGCAGCTTGATACGCTGTTCATCGAAGGGCTGGTACACGTCACCGAGCTCGGCGCCGATTACTTCCAGTTCGATGAGGCGCGCCACGAATTGCGCGGGGAGCGCACCGGCATCCGCTATCAGCTGACCGATCGCGTCACGGTGCAGGTGAGCCGGGTCGACCTCGACGCGCGCAAGATCGACCTGCGGCTGGTGCAGGAACCGGGTATCAAGACGGTCCTGAAGAACGAGGCGCGCCGTGCCGACGCCGAACACGGTCAGCGCGAGAAATCGTCGGCGGCAACCGAGCACGCCGGCCGTAAAAATACCGCTCCCGCCAAGAAGGCCAAGGCACCGGTGCACACCGCGTCCAGCGACAAGCGGGCTGCGCTGCTGAAGGCGCCGAAAGCCGCCAAGAAGAAACGCTAGGCAATGAAAAGCAAACTCATTTTCGGCTTCCATGCCGTGACGGCGCGCCTGCGCCATGAAGCCTCGTCAGTCGAGGAAATCTATATCGACGCCGGCCGTCACGACCGCCGCATGCAGGACCTGCTGCGCGCGGTTCAGGAGGCTGGCGTGCGCATCATCCAGGCGGACGATCAGCGCCTGTCGAGCATGGTCGGCACGCGCCGCCACCAGGGCGTGGTGGCGCGCGCCGGCCAGCTGTCGCTGGCGCGCAACCTGGAGG
>JBATWJ010000037.1:0-3080 GCA_049672545.1 Burkholderiaceae bacterium | reverse complement strand
GCTGTGGGGCGACAAGGCGCGCTTCCTGGGTGCCGGCGTGATCGGCATCGCGGCGCTGTGGACCGTGGCGACCCTAATCGGCCCGATCGTCCAGGCGATCCGCAGCCAGCCGGCGCGCCACGGTGCCAGCGCGGCGCAGCCGGACGAGACCGACCGCGACATGCCGCCCGGCTGGATGCTGCTGGTCGGCGTGGCGGCGCTGGCGGTGCTGTTTTTGGTCGTCAGCTATTTCATCGAGTACAACATGCCGCAACTGGGCGGTGCCGCCCGCTACGGCCTGACGGCCTTGTGCGTGCTGTTCGCGGCGGTGTTCGGCTTCCTGGTGGCTGCCGCCTGCGGCTACATGGCGGGGCTGGTGGGTTCCTCGGCCAGCCCGATTTCCGGCATCGGCATCATCGCCACCATCCTGATGGCGCTGTCGCTGCTGGCGCTGCACGCCGTGGTGCCGGCGTTCGCCGACAGCCTGTCGGGCCAGCTCGGCGTGGCGCTGGTGCTGTTCATGGTCTCGGTGGTACTGGCGATGGCGTCGATCTCGAACGACAACCTGCAGGATCTGAAGACCGGCTATCTGGTCGGCGCCACGCCCTGGCGCCAGCAGGCGGTGCTGATCATCGGCTGCCTGGTCGGGGCGGCAGTGATTCCGCCGGTGCTGGATCTGCTGTACAACGCCTATGGCTTCGCCGGCTCGCTGCCGCGCGCCGGCATGGACCCGAATCAGGCGCTGGCGGCACCGCAGGCGACGCTGATGAAGGAAATCGCCAGCGGCATCTTCAGCAGTTCGCTGGACTGGACCATGCTGGGCCTGGGCGTGCTGGTGGGCGTGGCGGTCATCGTGGCGGACCTGCTGCTGCGCAAGAGCGGCAAGGGCGCGCTGCCGCCGCTGGCGGTGGGCCTCGGCATCTACCTGCCGCCGACGATCGGCATGACGCTGACCATCGGCGCCGTGCTCGGTTACTTCATCCAGCGCGCCATCCGCGCTTACGGCGCGCGCGCCGGCAAGGAGTGGGTGGCGGCCGCCGAAGAGCGCGGCCTGCTGCTGGCGTCCGGCCTGATCGTCGGCGAGAGCCTGATGGGATTGCTGATTGCCGCGCTGATCGGCTTGAGTGGCAAGGATGCTCCGCTGGCCATCGTCGGCTCGGACTTTGCCGCGGCCGGGTGGCTGGGCCTGCTGTATTTCGCCGGCCTGTGCGCGTTCTTCTACCGGCGCGTGGCGAAGCGCTGAAGTCCGGAGTTTCCTGCGCCGGCCGGCGCCATTGGCTGATGGGGATTTGCATCGCGGATAGCGCCGGGCGCGGATCGGCGCCCGGCTATCGCGCGAGTATCCAGGCGGCCGTTGTCCGCACCACGTCGCTTTCCAGGCCGTTGAAGCCATGATAAGCATAGGCGGCGCAAGGATCGCCCGTGTTCAGGCCGCCCTGGAAGGACAGCACCTGCTTGTCGGCCGCGTTCTGCAGCTGGTCCATGAGTTCGGGAATTTTCGAGAACGGGCAGCGCGTGCAGCCGTCCTGTTCATGGTGCACGACCAGCGTCGGAATGGAGATTTTGTCCAGCGGCATCGCCAACACCGAACGGCCCTTGTCGTCGCTCAGGATGGTCGAACTCAGCACGATGCCGTCCGGCGCGTCGGCGCCGCTCAACTCGGTGGCGACGTAGGCGGCCGACTGGGTGCCGCGGCTGGTCCCGACCAGCCAGACCGGCACCCGATAGTTTTCCCGCATCCAGGCGATCACCGCCCGCATGTCGGCCGCATGCTGCGGCGTCTGCCTGAACCCGGCGAGAAAAGGCGAGACCTGCCGATCGGACGGCGCATCGACGACGGCAATCGCCAGCCCCTGCGCGGCGAAAAGTTGGCGCGTCCTGACCAGGAAATTACCCTCGCCCCATTTCATCGAACCGTTCGCAAAGATCTGCAATCCTCCGTGCCCGCCGGGCAGCAACACGACCGCCGCCCGCGGCTGCGGCGGCGACAGCAAGACCATGCGCTGCGTGATCCCGGGGCGCGTCGGAATGTCCACCACCTGTTGCGGCACCTGGGCTTGCGCCGAGGACAGCAAAGCCAGGCCGCAGGCGGCGATCAGCAGTCTCAGCGTTCGCAAGGCGCGCACCGGCAGGGCGGCCGCAGCTGTCGCTCGAATCGCCATCGAAGTGTTATGACTCGCCTTCGGTTCGTGCCAGTTCCGCGGTCAGGCGGTCGATTTCCGCCTGCATCGCCGCCGGGAATTCGGCATCGCCCCAGGCGCGGTAATTTCCTTGCGCATAGGCCAGCGCATTGCGGTAGTACAGGAAGGCGTTGAGGCGGTTGCCGACGTAGTTGTTGCGCACCCGCGTGACCTTGCCGGGCGCGCCCATCACGATCGAATTCGGCGGGATGATGGTGCCTTCCTTCAGGAAGGTGTGGCCGGCGACGATGCTGTTGTCGCCGATCACGCAGCCGTCCATGATGGTCGAGTTGATGCCGATCAGGCAGTTGTCGCCGATGGTGCAGCCGTGGATCGTGCAGTGATGGGTGATCGAGCAGTGGCTGCCGATATGGGTGCCGGTATTGCTGCCGATGTGCAGCATCACGAAATCCTGGATGTTGGTGTAGGGGCCGATGGTGATCTCGAACATTTCGGCGCGCGCCACCACGTTCATCCAGATCGAGGCATTTTCAGCCACGGTGACCTTGCCGTACAGGCAGGCGCTGTCGTGCAGGTAGGCGACGTCGCGCAAAACGACGTCCGGTCCGATCATCCCCATCATTGCTCCTTATTTTGATCCATGCGCAATCGCCGCCGCGGCACGACCTACCGTGCCGCGGCCTACGGGGAGTTTAGAGCAAATCCGGCCCGACCTGACTTGCCGGTGCCGGTCGCCTTGTGCATTGGCAATCCGGTTCGGCGTCGCAGCCGTCAGGCCGGATCCGCTTTAGCGCATTTTTACAGCGCGGCCTCGCTGAAGTCGGCGACGCTCGGGCCGCCGGCCATGAGGATCGTCGCGCAGGTGTGCGCTTCCGGCAGCAGGTGGCAGGCATAGAAGCGCGCCAGGTCCACCACGCCCTGCAGATAGACGGCGTCGCCATTGCCGGCGCGCAGCTGCGC
>JBATWJ010000036.1:0-28780 GCA_049672545.1 Burkholderiaceae bacterium | reverse complement strand
GCATCAGCGTCGCCGGCGCGGCGGCAGTGCCGGTGTCGACGCTGCCGTCCAGCACTTCGCTGGCGGCGCCGCGCTCGGACAGCGCAACGCGGAAATGGGTGCCGCGCACGCCGCTGACGCTCTGCGGGGTATGGATTTCGAAGCGGCCCTTGCGCGGTTCCAGTGGCGCCACCCAGGACTCCACCCGTCCCCGCAGCAGCGTGATTTCAGTGCGCGGGCTGCCGGTGTAGCGTGCCATGCGCAGTTTCGACAGCCGCACCCGGCTGTTGGAGGGGATGGCGATGCGCGACTGGTCGGCCAGCGCCAGGGTCAGAAAGCTGTTGCCGCCGGTATCGATACGGCTGCCTTCGGTCAGCACGCTGCCGGCGGCCACCGGGATCGGCGTGCCGTCGGCGGCGTTGGCCGACACCTGGCCGGAAAAGGCGACGATGCGCGCCTGGTTCGGCTCCTCCGGCAGCAGCCGCGCCGGGATGACGATGGCGCTGCCGACCGGGATGCTGACGTCGCGGTCGATGCGATTGAGCTTGCCGAGCTCGGCCCAGTTGGCGGCGCGGCTGGTGTAACGGGAGGCGATCGCCAGCAGCGTGTCGCCGGTTTGCGCGTAATAGGTGATCGCGGCGCTGCCGACGTCGACCGTCCCGGGTGCGCCGGCGGCGGGTTCACCCGCCGCCTGGGCCGGGCACAGCCATAGCAAACCGAGGACGAGGAAGATGATGCGCATGCTTATTCTCCTGCGCACCCCGGTATTGCGTTACGCGGATATTTGTTCCAGCCGATAGCCGTAGCTGTACACCGGGGCCAGCCGAAAACCGTTGTCTGGTCGCAATTGTAGCTTGGTCCGCACACGCGAGACGTGGGTATCCATGGTGCGTGAAGGGATTTCGATGTCGCGCGCCCAAACCGCTTCCAGAATGTAGGCGCGTGACAACGGTCGGCCCAGGTTGCGGAAAAACAGCAGCGCCAGGTCGAATTCCTTCTGCGTCAGGTCGACCTGGGTGCCGTTCATGGTCAGCCGGCCGGTGCGCACTTCGAACATGTAGTTGCCGAAGGTCAGTTGCTCAACCGCGGTCTGGTTCGGATAGGCGCGCCGCAGCAGCGCCTGCACGCGCGCCACCAGCTCACCGCGCCGGATCGGCTTGATCATGTAGTCGTCGGCGCCGGCCGCCAGCCCGGCGACGATGTCGTCTTCGCCGGAACGGCTGGTCATGAACAGCACCGGCAGGTTCGGCGGCAGCTTTTCGCGCGCCCAGCGCAGCACTTCGGCGCCGTCCAGGTCCGGCACCTGCCAATCGATGATCAGCATGTCGTAGCTTTCGCGCCGCAACTGGTTCAGCATCTCCTTTCCGCTTTGAAACGGATAACATTGGTGACCGGCGGAAGTCAGGACCTGGCACACCAAGTCGGTCTGGCTGCGGTCATCGTCGAGTACTGCGATTCTCATGGCGGTGGCGGGAAACGGTGTCCTGTGGGGTATCGCCCCTAATCTACCAAGGATCGTCGGTGTTTACACTGTATGGGATTGCAATTTGACAATCTTTCACAAAATTGAGATCAATTGTTACGCAATCTCACCTACGATTGGCGCTATCGACGACAACTGCCAGAGCCGTGCATGACCGTAGTCAATATTTCCTTTCCAACCCGGCGCGCATGGCGTCGTCTGCCGCTGGTATCCGCACTGCTGGTGAGCGCGCTGCTGGCGTCGCCCGCATCGGCCACGCCGCAGCCCGAGGCTTCGGTCGCCGCGCTCGACCTGTCGCTGCCGCGCGGGGAAGCGGAGCGGCAACGCGTCCCGCGCCCCGAACTGGCGCCGACGCCGCCGTCGGAGTTCGCCGAGTGGGAAAAGCCGCAGCGCCCGATGCCATGGCAGCAGCCGATGAATCTGCAATCGAACCCGATCTGCGGCAACGGCCAGCACGGGATTCCGTATCCGGGCCTGCAAGGCCGCCAGATGTATCGCTGCGAGTAGGGAGGCGCGCTAAAAACACCTGCGCGTTTTCGGGTCAGCGCGATAAAACCAGCCGCATCAGGGACTTACGCAGTTGCCAAAGACTTGTCCACAGGCTTGACCACAGTTTCTGTGGGTAATTCCCGGCCGTGCTGGCAGATGCAGCCGGTCTCCGCATTGTTGCCGGCCACCAAACTTTGCTGTCAATCCGGGCCCGCAAGGCCGCCAGATGTATCGCTGCGAGCAGGGAGGCGCGCTAAAAACACCTGCGCGTTTTCGGGTCAGCGCGATAAAACCCAGCCGGATCAGGGACTTACGCAGTTGCCAAAGACTTGTCCACAGGCTTGACCACAGTTTCTGTGGGTAATTTCAAGGGGGCGCCGGCCCAGGTTGCCGTCCACCGCATTGTTGCCCGTCGCCAAACTTTGCTGTAAAAAGTGAGGCACACCGCTTCACGGCCGCCGCTATTCCGCCGACGCGCGGCCCGCAGCATCCGTCCCATTGTTCCAATACCGAAGGAGAACCCCTTGATCCGACCCCTGTTCGCGCTTGTCGCCGCCGCTGCGGCCGTCGCCGTCACACTGTCGCTGCCGGCCGCCGCCCAGCAGAAATATCAACCCGAATACCGGCTGTCGACCGTACTTGGCAACGCTTTTCCGTGGGGCAAGGGCGGCGAACGCTGGGCCGAACTGGTCAAGGAAAAAACCCAGGGCCGCATCAACATCAAGATGTATCCCGGCACTTCGCTGGTGGCCGGCGACCAGACCCGCGAATTCACCGCGATCCGCCAGGGCGTGATCGATCTCGCGATCGGCTCGTCGATCAACTGGTCGCCGCAGGTCAAGGAGCTGAACCTGTTTTCGCTGCCGTTCCTGATGCCGGACTACAAGGCGATCGACGCGCTGACGCAGGGCGAGGTCGGCCAGGACCTGTTCAAGGTGATCGAAAAGAACGGCGTGGTGCCGCTGGCCTGGGGCGAGAACGGCTTCCGCGAAATCAGCAATTCCAAGCACGAGATCAAGACCCCGGCCGACATGAAGGGGCTGAAGTTCCGCGTGGTCGGCTCGCCGCTGTTCAATGACACCTTCACCGCGCTGGGCGCCAATCCGACCCAGATGAGCTGGGCCGATGCGCAGCCGGCGCTGGCTTCCGGCGCCGTCGACGGCCAGGAAAACCCGCTGTCGGTGTTCACCGGCGCCAAGATCGCCGCGGTCGGCCAGAAATACCTGACGATCTGGGGCTATGTCGCCGACCCGCTGATCTTCGTGGTCAACAAGAAGGTCTGGGAGAGCTGGAGCAAGGAAGACCAGGAAGCGGTGCGCGCCGCCGCAATCCAGGCTGGCAAGGAAGAGACCGCGCTGGCGCGCAAGGGCCTGACCGAAGCCGGCAGCGGCATCTACAAGGACATCGAAGCGTCCGGCGTCAAGGTCACGCACTTGTCCCCGGCCGAGGTCGACGCCTTCCGCAAGCTGACCAAGCCGGTGTACGACAAGTGGTCGAAGACGATCGGCACCGGCCTGGTGAAGAAGGCGGAAGCTGAGATCGCGGCCCGCAAGTAAGCGCAGTTCCCGCGCCGTTCGCACGCCCCGCTGCCACGGGGCGTTTTTGCGCCGGCGCGGCGTTCGGTCTTTGTATATACTCCCAGCCATCATGCCCTGTGCTGGGCACAAAATGGTTTAAATTTCAATATACTCCCTTGGTCGGTGCGGCGTTACGCGTCGCTGACGGCCGCCGGCGAGCCGGCAAGGACACCGCATGAACGAATTTCCCGATCATCCCGAAGAGCCGGTCGCGCCCGATCCGGTCGGCACGCCAAAGGTGCCGGTGCGCATCGAGGAAGCCTGCGCCGCCGCCGCGATGGCGCTGATCTGTGGCATCACCTTCGCCAACGTGCTGGTGCGCTATTTCACCGACGTCTCGTTCGCCTTCACCGAGGAATTCTCGATCTTCCTGATGGTGGTGCTGACGCTGTTCGGCAGCGCCGCCGCGTTCGCCCGCAACAGCCATATCCGCATGAGCTTCCTGGTCGAGCGGCTGCCGAAGAAACTGGCGCGCGTCCTGGAATACCTGGTGCTGGCGCTGTCGGCGCTGATGTTCGCGATCATGGCCTACTACGGAACCTTCCTGTTCTGGGACGACTGGCAATATGACACCACGTCGCCCGGCATCGGCATCCCGCAATGGATCTACACCATCTGGCTGCCATTGCTGTCGGTGGTGGTGTTCCTGCGCGTGCTCGGCCGCCTGATCCGCTTTCACCGGAGCCGTACATGATCGCCGAAGGCAGCCTGATCCTGTTTCTCGGCTTCGCGCTGCTGCTGGCGATCGGCGCGCCGCTGGCGGTCGCGCTGGGCCTGGCCGGCACCGCGGTGATCCTGACCGAGGGCCTGGGCATCATGTCGGTGCCGACCAATGCTTATAACGGCATCGCCAAGTATCCGCTGCTGGCGCTGCCGGTGTTCGTTTTGGCCGGCATGATGTTCGAGCGCGCCGGTGTCGCCCTGCGCATCGTGCGCTTCGCCGCCGCCATCGTCGGTAACCGGCGCGGCGGTCAGGGCGTGGTGGCGATCCTGGTCTGCATGTTCCTGGGCGGGATTTCCGGTTCCGGCCCGGCCGATGCCGCCGCGGTGGCGATGGTGATGATCCCCAGCATGTTCCGCCAGGGCTATCCGAAGGCGTTCTCGGCCACCGTGATCGCCGCCGCCGGCTCCACCGCGATCCTGATCCCGCCATCGATCGCGCTGATCGTCTATAGCGTGCTGGTGCCGGCCGCTTCGGTGCCGGCGCTGTTCGCCGGCGGCATGATTCCGGGCGTGCTGGCCGGTCTGGCGCTGATCGTGCCGACGCTGTACCTGTCGCGCAAATACGGCTGGGGCATCAAATCCGACGAGCCGACGCCGCGCTTCTGGACTGCCTTCAAGGAAGCGATCTGGGGCCTGTTGGCGCCGGTCATCATCCTGGGCGGCATGCGCACCGGCATCTTCACGCCGACCGAGGCGGCGGTGGTGGCGGCCTTCTACGGCTGGTTCGTCGGTGTCTTCGTCTACCGCACGCTGAACCTGCGCAAGATCTACGAAGTGCTGGTGGAATCGGCCGAAATCTCCGCGGTGGTGCTGATCATCATTTCGCTGGCCGGCGTGTTCGCGCATGCCGGCGCCACGCTCGGCGCCTTCGACGCTTTCGCCAAGCTGCTGCTCGGCTTCACCGGCAACGAAGTGCTGATGCTGGTAATGATCACCATCATGCTGCTGATCGCCGGGATGCTGCTGGACGCGGTGTCGATCTTCCTGGTGTTCCTGCCGATCCTGATGCCGATCGTGCATGTGTACGGCTGGGACCCGGTCTGGTTCGGCGTCCTCATCACGATGAACATGGCGATCGGCCAGTTCACGCCGCCGATGGCGGTCAACCTGATGGTCACCACCCGCATCGCCGGCGTGTCGATGGAATCGACGGTGCGCTGGGCCCTGTGGATGGTGTTCGCAATGCTGGCGGCGATGACGCTGGTGATGGTGTTCCCGCAGCTGGTGCTGTGGCTGCCGCGCTTGCTCGGCTACTAGGAGGAGCCTGCCGGGAGAGGTAGAGGCCGGGCGGCATCCGTTCACTCCGCGTTTTTTTCATGCAAACGCTGTCCGCCGGCAGAATGAAAAGATTCAGGCCAGCACAATGGCGGCGCCGACCAGGACGATCAGCGCCACCTTGGTGCCGTAGTAGGCAGTCCGGTTCCATGCCTTGAAGCGGCGCCGGTACTGGCCGGCGCTCCAGACGAAGCGGAACAGCTTGTTGATGCCGCCGGTCTGGTCGCCGGTTTCGTTGGGCGAGCTGGCAGCGGTCATCATGGTCTTGCCGAGCCAGCGGTTCAGGCGCTGCGCCCAGCGGTAGCGCATCGGCCGCTCGATGTCGCAAAACAGGATGATGCGGTTGCACTCGCTGCCGTTGTGGGCCCAGTGCAGGAAGGTTTCGTCGAAGATCACCGATTCGCCGTCGCGCCAGCTGTAGCGCTCGCCGTCGACTTCGATGAAGCAGGCATCGCTGTTCGGCGTCACCAGCCCCAGGTGGTAGCGCAGCGAGCCGGCGTACGGGTCGCGGTGCGGATTCAGCGTGGCGCCGGCCGGCAATTCGGCGAACATCGCCGCCTTCACGCTCGGCAACTGGCGCAGCAGCGCCACCGTCTGCGGGCAGCAAGCCAGCGCCGACGGGTGGCTGGCGTCATACCATTTCAGGTAGAAGCGTTTCCAGCCGTTCTTGAAAAACGAGTTGAAGCCGGCGTCGTCGTTCTTGGCGGCCGCCTTGATCTTGCCCATTTCGATCAGGTTCAGCGCTTCATCGCGGATCTGCCGCCAGTGCGCCTGCAGCGGCGCCAGGTCGTCGAATGCCTGGCTGGGGAAGTACGGCATTGATGGCACACGCGACAGCAGCACCATCAGCATGTTCAGCGGCGCCACCAGCGACGAATGATCGAACAGCTGCCGCCGCAGCGGCAGACGGGCCTGGCCGCGCAGGTGGATGAAGGAAATCGCGACCGCGTACAGTCCGACGAAGATCCACTTCATGCGCAGGTTCTTTCAGGGGGAAGGCGCGGCGCGGCAACGCGCCGCCGCAATATTCAAGCCTTACGAATATAGGCGGCCGGTAACGGCGGTGCGAAGCGATCTTGCGTTGGTTTGCGGCAAATCAAATGCGGTGCCGGTCTGTCGCCCTAATGCCGAGCGCGTCCGGACGGCGGACGATCCGGCTGCGCCGGCGTCGAAATGTTTTCCAGCGTGTGGTCGATGCCGGCCGAATGCTTGGTCGCCATGTCACCCAGCGACACGATGCCGACCATTTCGCCACTGTTGCGGTCGACCACCGGGATGCGCCGGATCTGCACTTCGCCCATTTCATCGAGCACCTGGTCGACCTCCTGGTCGGAATGGCAGACGCGCACGTCGGTGCTCATCACCTGCTCGACCCGGGTCTCGTTCGGCCCCTGATCGGCAGCGGTGGCGCGCACCGTGATGTCGCGGTCGGTGACGATGCCGACCAGCTTCTTCTGCTCGCATACCGGCAGCGCGCCGACATTCAGCTGGTCCATCAATTGCGCGGCGCGCCCTATGCTGTCGCGCGTCGACACGCTGACCACGTCGCGCGTCATCACATCGGCAATTCTTTGCATGGCAGTCTTCCTTCCCGCGTCGGCTAACGGCCGTCGATCCGTTCCCGCACGAAGCGCTCGATCTGTTCCAGTTTTGCAGTCGAAATGTCCTTGGCCAGTTCCGCCTCCACCATCTTTTCCAGCGGCCGCTTCATGTTGCCGCGCAAATAGCCGAGGAATTTCGGCGCCGCGATCAGATAGATTTGCTCGTAGCGATGCTCGTTGCGCCCGCGCTCCAGATAGTCGGCGATGGTGCGGGAAAAATTTTCAGCCTCGCGCTCCTTCGGCAGCACTGACGGTTCGAAGGTGTCGCCCTGCGCGCGCCCGTTCTTTCCAAAGAAGCGGCCGCTGCCGTCGCTGCGCAATTCCTCGTTGTCGGCGCGTCCACCTTCATTCACGAAATCCTCGATTTCCTGCAGCGGCTGGTTGTGCTGGCGGCGTTCGAAAATCCGCGCCCGGCTGCCGTCGGCGACGACGATCCACGTGGCTGGCATGAGCTTCTCCTTGCTGAAGGTCGTGAGAATTCGAGGCCGATGCCGTCGGCTTAGTTCCGGCGCATCGGACCTGTCTGGCCGGAACTTACGTGAGGGGAGGCGTTCTCACTACAGCAGTTGCATTTTTCATAATTGCATGCCGAGAACGGACATGAACCTAGGAGAAACTATGGATAACGACGACATCATTTCCACGCTGAACGATTTGATCGAAACTAGCCGTGATGGCGAAGAAGGCTTTCGCACCTGCGCCGAGGACGCCAGCGACCGCAACCCGCAACTGAAGGCGATGCTGGAGGCGCGCCAGCGCGAATGCGCGGCTGCGGTGCGTGAATTGCAGGATCTGGTACGCGCCCACGGCGGCGACCCGGCCAAGCGCAGCAGCGTCAGCGGCACCCTTCACCGTGCCTGGGTCGACGTCAAAAGCGCGATTACCGGCAAGGACGACGAGGCGGTACTGAACGAGTGTGAGCGCGGCGAAGATTCGGCAGTGAAAAGCTATCGCGAGGCATTGGATCAGAATACGCTGCCGTCCGATGTAAGGACGGTGGTGGAACGTCAGTACCAGGGTGTTCTGCGCAATCACGACCAGATCAAGATGCTGCGCGACCAAGCGCGCCGCGCCAGTTGACGCGAATGTGATCGATCGAAAAGCCTCGGCAATGCCGGGGCTTTTTTCATGGACTGAAAGGTCGGAATTGAGCCGGTATGCTCCAAGTGCGCAGCCGATCCGGCTACATTCGCAGATGCGCCCTTAGCGCCGCCGAGCCCTCGCCTTCGGGGACGACATAGAGCGCATTGACCAGCATGGCCTCTTCGCCGGCTTGCGGCAGGGCCCATTCCAGTTCGTTCTTCTTCGGCTTCGCCAGCACGACACGGCGCAGCGCTGCCGTTTCCGGCAACCGCAGCCACTCGCTCTCGGACGGCGGCGCGTTCGAATGCACCACGCCCACGCTCAGCGCCAAGACGCCCAGCGCCGCAACTGTCCATCGTTGATCGGTCGTTGCCATTTTCGATTCTCCCGAATGTCTGTCAGTAGCGGAAGCCGTGCATTGGCCGCACGTCGACTCACGATTTCATCCTAGCAGCGGCACAAAGATTGTTAATAGGACAAGGGGAGTGGCGCTTGTAGGACAACATAACGCCCGTTCGGTCGACGCGTGGATCAACGCAGAGGCGTGATTTGTACGGAAAGACATAAACGAAGTCGTACCAGTCATTTCCCGGAAAGGCTGGGCTCGGTAAAGTCCGGCCCGGGATCAGGATTGCTTCCATTTGCAGAGACGGCGGCAACGGACGCCTGCTGCTTTCTCCCGTATCCGTGATGCCGACGCTTGCCGGCACCGACCACTCTTCCGTTAGCAAAGGATATTGAATGGACTTTTCGAACGCATGCCTTGCCCGATTCGCCCATGTTCCGCCGGCGGCCGCAGGAGCCGCCAAATGAACCGGAGCGGAATCAAAAAAGGCGGTAGCTGGATAGCCGCATTTTTGCTGACGCTCGTGCTTGTCGCCTGTGGCGGCGGCGGTGCGGGTGGCGGCGTGGGCGGTGATGGGAACGGCGCCGGCGAGCTGACGCCGCAGCGGCGGCATATCGCCACCGGCATGGTGGCGGCGCAGTACGAAACCCTGAAGGCGGCGAACGATCCGCAGGTGTGGGAAAAGCTGCGCGACTATGTGCTGACCCAGCCCGAATTCACCGAGGCGGGGCTGGGCGACGACCTGCTGTGGGCGCGCTTCTCCGATGGCCGCTACTTCATGTACCTGGACAACTGGAAGGATGTCGATCCGAATACGGCGGTCAGGGCGCTGCAGGCTGGCCGGAGTGACACGAGCGGCACGGCGTCCGGTGCAGTGCTGACGCCGCCGGCGCCAGCACCCAAGGCCGCTGCGGCCGCCGAATTGCCTTCCAGTAAAAGGGCCGCGTTTCTGCGCATGAACCAGGACATGTTCGACACGGGTGACCGTGCGATCCGACAGGCTGCGGCGGCCTTGAGCAAGCATGGCTGGACCATCGATTCGCGCCGCGAGCTGACGCTGGCAAACGTCAAGAACCTGGGCGAGCTGGGCCTGCTGTACATGACCAGCCATTCGGGCGTGTACACGCGCGGCGACCGGCAAGTTTTCGCCGTGGTCGTCAACGACCGCGCCACCGACGAGAACGAAGCGCTCTATGCGGATGAGCTGCGAGACGGCGCAGTGATCTATACCCGCACACGCCGCCTGTGGCAGGAATACGGTCTTGGCCTGTTGCCGCTCTATGCGTTTACCGAGCGTTTCGCGCAAAAGCACATCAAGATGTCCAGCCATTCACTGGTGGTTCTGATGATGTGCAACAGCGCGTCCGACCATACCGCGCCGTTTCATACGGCGCTGAACGCCGGTTCGGTGATCGGCTGGAACGGCAATTCCAACGAGTACGGGTACGAGATGATCGAGCGGCTGTTCGACCGCCTGACCGGGGCCAACGTGGTTGCGCCGCAGCAGGCGCCGAACCGTCCGTTCGTGTTCAACGACGTGTGGACGTATCTGGAGCAGCAGGGTCTGTTGATGACACCGGGCGCCGAGGGCGATCCGCCTTCTTTCGTCAAGCGCATCGGTGCCGGCTTCTCGATGCTGGTCCCGGTGATGCATGAGCTGGAAACCTTTGGCCACGACAAGCTGGCGATCCATGGCGAGTTCGGCACGCAGCCGGGCACCGTCAGAATGGACGGCGAACTGCTCGCATCGACCTGGGCGAAGGATGGCAAGCGGATCGACGTCGATCTCGGCCCCGGCCGGCATGGCCGCGTGGTGGTCACCGCGCGCGACCTGAGCAGCAATGCTCGTGTGCTGGGTTCGTGGCGCGGCACGGTTCGCTATCGTCAGGGGTCGGAGGAAGTGGGCGGCTGTAACACGCTCTTTTATCAAACCGTCGACATCGACTTGCATCTGCGCGCCGACGCGCACCCGGTGCGCACCAAGGTGGACGGCGCGCTGTTGAACAGTCGACGGCTGGCCGCGCCGGCGTCGGACACTCGCGCCCAGTGGCGGGTCGATGGCGAATGTATCCAAGACGGCGCGCCGCTTTTGCGCTGGCAGGGAAGCGGGGCCTTTGAGTTTGTGCCGCCGTCAGAAGGCGAAGACGACTCCGACCCGGTGGCCGGGAGCGTGCTGCGCACGCGGATCGACCCGGTGGACCGGCGTTTTCAGCTAAGTGGAGTGTTGGGTGTCAACCAGACGTTTACCGAAACCTCGACCGTCATTACCACCCAGACCAAACAGCGACCGCTGAAATTCGATCAACGCTTGATGGGGTTCTATCACAATGGGCCGGATTACACCTACTTGCTGCCTTGGGGCACCTTTCTCCGCCTCGACCCTGGCGTCAACATTTTGGCTGGGCAACATCAGCAGGCAGATCAGGAATCGCGCAGGCAGATGACGATCGAATGGAGCGGCATGACCATGTCGCCGGCATTCGACCCCGATATCGGCCGATGACGAGCGCCGGGCGATAGTCCGCCCGGGCCTCGCGCCGCCGCATCCTGAGCCACCGTGCAGGATGCGGCCTTTTCATTCGTGGCTGTATGGCGATGGTGATCCGCTATCATGGGGACGGTTTTTACCTGGAACCCACGGACCGCCCGCTGCCATGGACGCCCTCGCCAAAGTCTTTGAAACCATACGCGTCAACCCGTTTTCGCATTTCTCGCTGGACCTGGCGGCGCCCTGGGGCTTCGCAATCGAGGCCCGGCGGCGCGCCCTGTATTGCATGATCGGCGGCCGGTCGTGTGAGCTGTGGCTGCCGGATTCCGGACAGCGGCTGTCACTCGAACCGGGCGACTTGATCATGCTGCCGCGCGCTGGCAGATCGGTGTGGCGCTCGGACGCCACGGCTCGCGTGGTGCCGTTCGAACGGCTGATGGCAACGCTCTCGGTCCAGCGTGGACAGCGACTGGTCAGGGTTGGTGATTCGCACATCGAGGCTACTGTGCTGACCGGCGGAGTGTTCTGGACCAGCGAGGTTTCCGCTCATCCCGTCCTTGGCGCCTTGCCCGCCATCGTACATTTGCAGCACCGGCAGACACCGAATTCGGACTGGATGTCGCCGCTTGCCGCGTTGATGCACTACGAACTGGCGCGCCAGGGCGCCGGTTCCGAAGCGATGTTGAAGCGTTTGTCCGACATGCTGCTGATTCACGCGGTGCAGGCATCCCTGGCAACCCGGCCAGACGCCGCGCCTAGCTGGCTGGCTGGCCTGATCGACGGCCGCATCGCCCCGGCGATCAGGGCCATGCATGCCCATCCCGAGCGCGAATGGTCGGTCGACGCGCTGGCGCGGATGGCGGCAATGAGCCGCACCGCGTTCGCGGTGCGCTTCCGGCAGGTCACCGGCGAGACCCCATTGCAGTATCTGGCGCGCTGGCGCATGTACCTGGCCGCGCGCCAGTTGCGGGAAACGCCGTTGTCGACGGAAGCGATCAGTGCCACGGTTGGCTACAAAAACAGTGCCGCCTTCCAGAAGGCATTCAAGCGCATCATGCGCGTTCCGCCCGGAGAATATCGAAGGCGCCCGGCGCAGCCATGATCGCGGCAGGCCGGGGCAGTGGCTCCGCCAGATCTGCTGACAAGGTGTGCGGCCCCGTCCAGGCCAAGTACGCGGCACAAGTTGATCGCCGCATCTCGCCTACCTTGCTGGCCGAGCAGGACACCGAAGCCATTGCCCACTACATCGCGACCGACGACCCCGTGCGCGCCTCGATCTTCGTGCCTGTGTGCACCGGACCTGCGCATCGTGCCCAACCCACCGGCTCTCGCTTACCGGTGTGGATATCGTCCCGAAATAAGCGTTACGGTCCGCCAGTTTCCTGTTTGACCGGTAGCTGGTCGCTCAACTGCCACTTTTCTTGCCATTCATCGGCGCCGCCTGGCGGCTCCGGTAACTGGGTCGGCAGGCTAAGGGTGACGCGGGTCCCCGCCATCAGCGCCTCGATGGCGAGCGAGCCGCCCAATTGCGCCGCGCGCCGCCGCATGTTGGCAAGGCCCGCGCCGACATCGATGCCGCCGTCGTTTTCGAGAAAAGAGGCGCCATCGTTTTCCACCGTCAGTAGCGCCGTTCCATCGGCACCCGCTTCGCCGCGTACCGTGATGCGCGTGGCCGGACCGTGCTTGCGGGCGTTGGTGATGGCTTCCTGCAGGATGCGCAGCACGTTCAGCGCGTGCGTGGGTGTCACGCTCGAGATGTCGGGCAGCCGGACGTGGCTCCAGTCCAGCGCGATGCCGACGCGCTTCAATTGGCTGGCGAGTCGATCGCGGTAGGTCGCCAGCGCCAGGCCGAGTTCCCGGTCGCCCACGTTGAGCGAGTGAATGACGACGCGCAGGTCATCCAGCGCTTCGCGCGCCGTGTGCTCTATGCCGTCAGCGTGCTCGCGCTCGGCCAGCGCGATGATGGAGGCAAGGTGGCCTGACAAGCCGTCGTGCAAATCGACCGTCAGGCGGCGCCGCTCCTCGCTGCGCACCTGCCGGGCGGCCTGGCGCCTTTCTTCGGCGTAGAGCTGCGATAGCTTGGCCTCGCGCTGCTCCAACTGCTCGCGCAGATGGATGTTGGCGCGGTCGAGGTGGTGCAGGCTTTGCCCGAAGCGCCGCATCAGGATGATGGTCAGACCCAGCAATTCCAGCGGCCGGTAGTAGATGAGTATCTGTATCGGATCGCTGACCACGCCCGCTACCGACAGCAGATCGTGCACCACCGCGCCCACCGACATCAGCAGCGGGATCAGCATCAGGTAAGCCTCGCTCCTGCGCCGCACCAGCGCAATCCAGAATGCGGCGGCCAGCGCGCTCAGCATGCCCGCGATGTTGAGCGGCGCGCTGATCCACACCGCCAGCACCTGCGGCAGCGCCACGCCGCTGACCGCCAGCAGCATCGGAATACCCGGAACCAGCACGGGCATGAGCCGCAGCCAGCGCGGGATGGGCGTGCCGTTGATGATGAACAATAGCATCAGCGGCATGAAGCTGGACGCCGTGCCGAGGATGTAAAGCCAGGGCAGGGCAGTGGCCAGTGGCGGGTAGAAGTCGGCGAACTGGCCCGAATAGCCCAGCAGCGAGATGGCCAACAGCGCGGCCATCCAGCCGAAGAAAGGCTCCCTCGGACGGTACAACCAGATCACCAGCACAGCGGTGGTCAGCAGCAACTGGCAGGCCAACGCCATCAGGCGCAGATGCTCAAACACGAATACGCGGGCGCGGTAGGGCGTCGCCACTTGCTGGAGCGTGCCGATGTGGACTTGCGATAGGTAGCCCGGCATCACCCCGCGCGTCTTCAGGCGCAGCAGCACCACGTTGCGGCCTGCGTGCAACTGGCTGCCGGGCAGTTGCCGCATCATCGTGATGCCGGACGACAGGCCCAATTGCTGTGAACGCGTTTCGGTGTTGAACAGTTCGTGGTCTTGCAGCCAGACGCTGACGTTCTGGCTCAGCAGTGGCGTGTAGAGGTAGAGCGGCTCGGCGGGCGGGGCGGCGGGAAGGTCGAACGCCACTTCGTATTCGCCTACCACGCCCTGGATATCGACAAAGCCATACCAGCGGTGCGGCAGCGTCACCATGTGGGCAGTCGTTGCACCGGGTGGGCGGTGCATGGCCTGGGTGACGATCTGGCCGCCCTGTGGCTCGGGCAAGGATAACCATAACGGCAGCAAGCCCAACGCGAGCAGCAGCAAACACAGCAGCCACCAGCCCGGCTGTAGCGGGGCGGTGTCTGTGTGGTCCAGGGCGGTGGGCGGCGTGGTGGCATCCATGGGCGCGGAGATGCCGAGATTATGCACGCCCTGGCACCGGGTGATCAGAATTTCAGCAGGCCCCGGCGCGAAGCCTCGAAGATGGCTTCGGCACGGTTGTTGGCTTCCAGCTTGCGGTAGATGCTCTTTACATGGACCGGCACGGTCTGTTTGGAGATGCCGAGCTGCTCGCCCAGTTCGGCGTAGGTCAGGCCTTTGGCGATGCCCCAGAGGATGTCGATCTCGCGTGCCGTCAGCGCCTTCCCCAACGGTGGTTGCGGTGCAGGCGGCGGCTCGCTCAGGCGGCGCACGATGACCCGGGCGATCGACGAGGAAATCGGCGAGCGTCCGGCGCGCAGCTCCTCCACCGCCTCGACCAGCTCGAACGAATCGGCGTCCTTCAGCAGGTAGCCGGCGGCGCCGGCCTCGATCGCCCGCACCACGGTTTCGTCGTCGGCCAGCACCGAGATGACCATCGCATCGGCCTCGGGGTTGAGCGTGCGCAGCAGGCGAATCGCCTGAGTGCCGTGGCCGTCGGGCAGCTGCAAATCGGTCACCAGCAAATCGATGCGGCCATCCTTCAAATGCCGTACCGCTTCGGTCAGCGTGGCGCAGGCCGCCACCAGCTGACCGCTGGGCCAGGCTTGCAGCAGGCGCGCGAAACGCTCGCGCAGCGGCGCGTCATCCTCGATCAGAAGCACGCGGCAGGGCGTGGGCGGGGCGACGGTGGCGGAGATGGTGGAGCCGGTGCTCATGGTGCAGGCAGTGCGGTATGAGAAGCGCGTGAATAGGAGTCCAACGCGGCCACGTTAGCACGGCTCGGCCGTGTCGGCGATACCCGGTTCGGGGTAGACACCGTCTCAGGCTGCCGGACCTGGCTGATTATATGAATACCTGCAGATCGCCACGGCGCTGCGGCCCCGCTATGTAACCGAAACGACGCATGCGGGCGCCACGATATTGCTAGCCGGCATACCCGAAACAGGGTATAGACCGCAGTAGGCCGGGCCACTACATTCACATGAGCACGATGTCGTGCACCCTACCACCGCATCCGGGCCATTGAGGAAGAGGAGATTCCAGCATGAACATGATTGCTCACCGCCATGCTGCCCGCCCCCGGCGCGGATGGCTTGCCGCAGGTGCGGCGGCAGCGCTGGTGCTGGTTGCATGCAGCGGCGGCGGTTCAGGCGGGGCCGGGCCGCAGCCTGAACCGCCGCAGGCGGCCAAGCCCAACATTCTGTTCATCGTCATCGACGACTTCGGCGTCGATCAGCTCACCGCCTATGGCTACGGCGGCGCGGCCCCGGCCAGGACGCCGAACCTGAGCGCCATCGCCAAGGCGGGCCTGCTGTTCCGTAGCGCCTGGGCCATGCCCACCTGCACGCCCACGCGGGCAAGCTTCTTTACCGGACGTTACCCGTCGAGTACCAATATCCTGAATGCGGTGGTGTCCAGCGATCTCGCCAACTCCGAAATCTCGCCGTACGAAGTGACCGTGCCCAAGCTGCTCAAGGCCCAGGGCTACACCAGTGCTCTGATCGGCAAGATGCACCTGACCGGCTCCGACCTGGACGGCGCCCGCAATCTGCCCTATGGCTGGCAGACCATGTGGAAGCTGGGCTTCGACCACTTCGACGGCTATCTGGACGGTGCACCCTATCCGATCGACACGCGCGCCGGACTGTCCACCTTTGGCAGCGACATCGGCGCAGGTCCCTACAAGTGCGGCTTCGTGCCGCGCGCCCGGTTCACCGGCGGGGCCGATGCAGGCGCCTGCTATCAGGTGACGGGCAGTTGCGAAAACCTCGCCGTGGGCAGCGATGGCACGGCGCCGGGCCGCACCTGCATGGAGCGTGGCGGCATTTTCGACCCTAACCAGAGCTGCCGGAGCAGCATTCCGAGCCACATCGATTTCACGGCGCAGAACGGCTACTACACCGGTGAGTTCATCGTCAGCGAAGCCGATGGCAGCGCTCGCAAGGTCAAAGCCAGCGACGCCGCCGGGCGTGGTTACCGCAGCACCATGGAAACCGATCGCGCCATCGCCTGGGCCAGGCGACAGGGCGGCGACAAGGGCAATGGCAAACCGTGGATGATGACGCTCGGCTACTCCGCCATCCACGCGCCGCTGCAACTGCCGCCCAAGGCGCTGCTGTCGGACGACACGCTGGGCCGCAACGATCCCTTCGTCTGCTACCCCGGCAGCGACGCCGAAGGCGTGCCCTCGGGCCAGTTGGTTGGCCTGATCGATCCGCGCCTGATCAGCAACCTGATGACCGAGGCGATGGACAAGGAAATCGGCCGCCTGCTGGTGGAACTGGGCCTGGCCACCTGGAACAGCGATGGCACGCTGAATTATCAACCCGAGAAAACCAACACCGTGGTGGTGGTAATGGGCGACAACGGCACCTACGTCAACAGCGTCAAGCTGACTGCGCCAGGCCGGTTCGACGCGGTCCGCTCGAAGGGCTCGCCCTACCAGACCGGCGTGTGGGTTCCGCTGCTGGTGGCGGGGCCGATGATCCAGCAGCCGGGCCGCGAAGTCCCGCACATGGTCAACGCCGCCGACCTGTACCAGTTGTTCGGCGAACTTGCCGGGGCCGATGTGGCCGCCAGCGTCCCCGCCAATCGCCCGATCGATGGGCAACCGATGCTGGCCTATCTGACCGATCCCGGCCAAACCGGCATCCGCAGCACCAACTTCACCGAAGTCGGCTCCAACTTCAGCAACCCGCAGGCTACCGAGACGCCTTATCCCTGCGTGATCGAGGCGGCGGAAGTCTGCCTGGTGTTCTTCCCCAACAAGGCGCTGTGCGACGATCAGAGCGGCGTGTGGTACGGCCCAGGTTCCACCATCCCGGGCGTCCCTGCGCCGGGCGGATTCAGCAACTGCGCGCAGGTGTCGTCGTTGCGCGTTGCCAATGGCGAGAGCGCGGTCAAGGCCTATCCTCGCGCGCAGAAGGCCGTGAGCGATGGCCGCTACAAGCTGGTGCGCATCGACCGGCAGAATTGCCCTGTGAGCAGCGATATCAACAATGCCGCCTGCAGCGGCTACGCGCTGACCGACGAGTTCTACCAGATCGACACTGCCACCCCCAACCCGACGCTGGACCGCGACGTCGGTGCCGCGCAGGCGTCGCCACCGATCGCCACGGCGACATCGACCAGCGGCATCCCACCCGTCCTTGCAGGCCTCAACGCCGAGCAGCAGGCGGCTTACGACAAGCTCAAGTCCGAGTTGGGCCGGCGCGACGCCACGGCCAGCTACAACAACAACTACGATAGTACCCACTGCCCGGGCGACGGCAACCGCGATCTCGTGGTCGATCAGGCCGATCTGGACAATTGGCGGGAACTGAGCCAGCTGAACGGCGGCCAGTCGAGCTGGTACGACCTCAATCACGACGGCAGGACCGATGCGGCTGACCGGGTTATCATCCAGCAGAACTTCGGCAAGCGCTGCATGCCGCCAGTATCTTGAAAATCTGAATAAACAAAGCCTACATGGCCTGCCAGCAGGTCGCGGGCAACTAACAATCGGGGAGTCTCAGATGAATGAATTATGGCGGAAGAAATTGTCGTGCCTGCCGGCTGCGGCGGTACTTGCCCTGTTGGCCGCATGTGGCGGTGGATCGAACAGCGGTGGTGGTGGCGGGGAGGTCACTGCCAAGCCCAACATCCTGTTCGTCATCATGGACGACGTCGGCGTTGACCAGATGCAGAGCTTTGGCTATGGCGGCAACACGCCGCCGCCGATGCCCAACATCAACGCCGTGGCGGATGCAGGCGTCAAGTTCCGCAACACCTGGTCGATGCCCGAATGCTCGCCGGGCCGCGCCTCGTTCTTCGTTGGGCGCTACCCGCTGCGCACCAATATGTACCAGGCGCTGGGGCCGAATGACCTGGCCAATTCGCAACTCTCGCCCTACGACGTGACCGCGCCCAAGATGCTGAAGACGGCAGGCTATGAAAGTGCGATGTTCGGCAAGTTCCACCTGGCCGGGCCGGAGCACAACGACGCCGGCAATACCACGCCCGCGCAGCTGGGCTGGGACTATTTCTATGGCTGGGTTGGCGGGCTGCCTGGCTCCATCGACGCCACGGCGGGCGGCGTATATGGCGCCAGCGAGCCGCAGGCTTGCGGCTTCTACCCGCACCACTTCGCCGGCTCTTGCAGCTATGCCGACAACACCTGCGAGAACATGGCGCAGCCGCCGCTTACCGACGATTCGCCCGGCCTGCAATGCCTGACCAAGGGCGGCATCTTCGTGAAGGACCACGTGTGCGGCCAGCCGCTGCCGAAGGGGGTGGCATTCAATTTCAACAAGGAGAACGCCTACTACGTCTCGCCGTTGGTCATCGTCCAGAACGGCAAGGCCGAGGAAGTTCCGCTCACCGACCCGCGCGCGCGCGGCTATCGCACCACCATCGAAACGGACGCGGCGATCAACTGGATCAAGGCTCGCTCGGCCAGCAAAAAGCCGTGGATGGCGACGGTCAGCTATTCCGCCGCGCACACGCCCTGGCAGCACGCGCCCAAGCGCCTGACGCCGGTGACCAGCCCCAACCTGTCCGGCAATATTCTTAATTGCAATGACTCGGTGCATGGTCGTCTTATCCAGAACCAGATGACCGAGGCGATGGATACCGAGTTTGGCCGCCTGATGGTGGAAACCGGCCTAGCGAAGCGTGGCGACGACGGCAAACTGGTCTATGACCCGAAGGCCAGCAATACGGTCATCGTCATCGTCGGCGACAACGGTTCGATGGGTTATGCGGCCAAACTGCCATTCGATGCATCCCTCGCCAAGGGAACTTCATACCAGACCGGTGTCTGGGTTCCGCTGATCGTGGCCGGGCCGCCAGTGGTGCAGCCGGGGCGCGAGGTGGAACACATGGTCAACGGTGTCGACTTGTTCCAGTTCTTCGGTGAACTGGCGGGCGTGGACGCGCACAAGGCCGTGCCGCGCACCATCGATGGCGTGGGCCTGCTGCCCTATCTGACCGACGTCGGTGCGGCCAGCCTGCGCAGCATCAATTTCACGCAATCGGGCGTCAACCTGCAAATCAATGGCGGTCGCAACGGGCCTTGCGTAATGGGCCGGGACACCTCCGCTGTCCCGCCCGCGGGCGGCAGTTGCACGCAAATCCCCACCGCGAAAAGCGTGTGCGAGGACAATGGCGGCGTGTGGTGGGGCAAGGATTACACCGATGCTTCCGTCGTGCCGAACGGCGGGGCCGGCTACACGCGCTGCTGGGAAGTCAACCAGGCCATCTACCAGGCCGACCCCGCCATGCCGTGGACGGCCGTGTTGCCCGAAAGCTCCTCGGCCATCCGCGACACCCAGTACAAGATCGTGCGCAATCTGAGCACCGACTACGATGTGGCCAGCGGCAGTGGCATGGCGCGCGCCACCGAAGAGTTCTATGAGATCGACCAAGCCAAGGGTACGCCGAAGATCGAGAAGCCCGACCAGAACGATTTGCTCAAGGGTACGCTCACGCCTGCGCAACAGTCTTCCTACAACCTGCTCAAGGCCAAGCTGGATGATCTACTGGCTTCGGAACCAGTCTGCCCCGGCGACGGCAACAAGGACGGCGTGGTCGACGCGCAGGACGAGAGCAACTGGCGCGCGATCGCGCAGAACTGGGGCTTGTCGAGCGTGTACGACTTCTTTGTCAACGGCGTGCTCGATGGCAAGACCAACGCAATCGACGGGCAGATCATTGCGCAGAATCGGGGCAAGGCCTGCCCCAAGAGCCATGGGGTTTACTAAGCTTGACATGGTGTTTGTCGATACGTTGAAAAAGCGGGGGGCGCTGGTCGGCGGCGGGCTGCTGCTGGCGCTGCTCGCAGGCGCGGCGGCGGGCTGGTATTTCGGCGGCAGGCCGGGCGCACCGGCACAGCCGGCGATCATCCTCGGTGATGCGGCCAAGGGTACCGAGGGCATGGCCTGGGTCCCGGGCGGCGTGTTCCAGATGGGCAGCGACCACAAGCTGGCGCAGGCCAACGAGCGCCCGGCGCACGCGGTGCGCATCAAGGGCTTCTGGATGGACACCACCCACGTCACCAACAACCAGTTCGCCGAGTTCGTACGGCAGACCGGATACGTGACCACGGCCGAGCGCAAGCCCGATTGGGACACCATCCGCGTGCAACTGCCGCCCGGCGTGCCCAAGCCCCCGGACGACGTGCTTGTCCCCGGCGCGATGGTGTTCGTGGGGACCAGCCGCCCTGTGCGGCTGGACGACTACTCGCAATGGTGGCGGTATGTGCCGGGCGCCGACTGGCGCCATCCGCAAGGCCCGGACAGCAGCATCGAGGGCAAGGGCGACCACCCGGTGGTGCAAGTCAGCCACGAGGATGCTCTGGCCTACGCGCGCTGGGCGGGCAAGCGCCTGCCGACCGAGGCCGAGTGGGAATTCGCCGCGCGCGGCGGACTGGAGCAGGCCACCTACGTCTGGGGTAACGACTTGATGCCCGAGGGCCAGCGCTTGGCCAACTACTGGGACACGCGCGACCGGCCCTTCCCGGTGGTGAACCCGGTCATCAGCCCCAAGGCGGGCGGCGCCACCGGCACGATGCCGGCCAAGACCTTTCCCGCCAACGGCTACGGCCTGTACGACATGACCGGCAACGCCTGGCAATGGGTGGCTGACTGGTATCGCGCCGATTTTTTTGCGTTGCAGGCGCGCATTGCGGGCAAGAAGACGTCCGACAACCCGACCGGCCCGGCCGATTCCTTCGATCCCGACGATCCCGGCGTGCCCATGAACGCGCCGCGCAAGGTCATCCGTGGCGGTTCCTTCCTGTGCAATGAAGACTACTGCCTGTCCTACCGGCCCAGCGCGCGGCGCGGCTCCGATCCGCACAGCCCGATGTCGCACGTGGGCTTCCGGCTGGTGAAGGATGCTTCGTGAGTGCTCTGCATGAGTTTCTTCTGCAGGTACAAATCCCTCACGCCGGATAGATCCAAACAAAAACGCCCAACCGGAGTCGGGCGTCGAATGGCGATGGCTGGAATCGGGTCATCGATACAAGGATCTGAATCCTCAGCTCGCATGCGATGTGCTGGATCCGGCGCTGCCGGCTTGCCCGGCCATCGGCAGGTGTTCGGGCGGCGTACCCTCTTTGAAGTTCTGGCGCAGCTGCTGGCGCAGTTCCGGCGAATCGTTGTGATGATGCACTGAAACTGCATGTTGCACTGCGATCTGCATGAGCTCTTCGTCGCTATCGGCGGAGATGGCTACCGAGCAATGGGTGTCGCTGGGGACTTCTCGGCAATCGATGAATTTGCGCGTCATGATCAACTCCTTTACAGGAAAGAACGAGCACGGTGCTCGTCCGCTTCAGTATAGGTAACCGATGATGCGGGTGCTGCAAACAAATCGCCTCCGGAGGCGATTTGTCATTTCTGGTGATGCAGGCGGAATCGAACCGGCGATCCAGGATGGTCACTGGGAACCCAGTGCATAAGGGGTTCACGGCGGCCGTTGCTCGCCAGTGTGAGGGGGTGAGTGATTCTGCACTTGAAGGGCATACCCAAGAAAGCCCGAAAACCCAATAACCACGCGGCTTTCAGCCTGCTCGGTGGCATTCGGCAAAAACGCAAAAAACCGGAGCGTTTACTCAAAAACCGGAAAGTTTTGCAAGAGATTCTGCACATAAAGGGGCCTTGATCGGCCCCTGCGTGTTCAGAACACGATATCGGACCAGCGAACCCGTCCCAGGATGCTGATATCGGTGCCTTCCGGGGCCGGCCACGCGATCTCGATCGGCGGGTACGCGTTGGTCGTCTGGTTTTCTGACCATATTCGCAGGCGCCCGCCTGGCAAGCGCTGTAAGTTCTTCAGCAGCAGCGACTCTTCCAAACGTAGCAAATACGGGCCTTCCCGCACGATGCTGGTCGCATGCGGATCAATCAACACCGGATGGCGATGGCGCAGGACCGGCTCCATGCTGACCCCGTCCACCTCGACGCAAAAAAGGTCGTTGTGCGTGATCTGCAGCTGATTGCAGATGAAATCGCGCCGGAATGCCAGATGGGACTTGACGCTCTCGCGATCAATGATGGCGCCGTGACCGGCCGATGCCCGCACGGCATACAGCGGCACCTGCATAAAGTCCGACCAATCCAGCTCGTCCGCGTCAAATGACACCCCGTCGGATGGGGAAAGCGCACGCGGGCCATCTTCCACCATCACCGAACCGCCCATGCTCAACATGCGGGCCGGCTCATCGGTCAAGCCCAGCAACCAATCCAGCGATTTCCCAAGCGCCAGGCTGATCTGGATCAGGAACTCGGCCTTGGGGACCGTCCTACGCTGCAGGGCGCTGTTCAGCGTCGAGTGGTTGACGCCGACGCGTTCGCACCAGTGCTTTAGCGGCTCGGGACGGATTGCCGCCTTCAGGCGGTCCTCGAACACTTCAAATACTGGTGGCATTTTCTGGCTCGGAATATGCAACGCAATTAAGCAAACAAGATCGCATTTGCATAATCGCAAGTCGTTGATTTAATTGACTATAGGCAATACTAATTGATTCAAATAAGCAATTAGAACAATTCAATTGACGCAAAATATTCATTCAAATTAACATGCCGCCATGTCTACACGTTAAACATTGGCGCAAATGAGCAAACAACACCCGAAAGATTGGCATAACGCGACGATCGTCTACCGCCTGAAATTGCGCGGTGTAAGCCTGCGTCAGCTGTCGAAATCCCATGGGTTTTCCCCTACCGCTCTGTCGGTCGCGCTGCAACGGCCCTGGACGAAAGCCGAAGGCATCATCGCTGCCGCCATCGGCGTGCCGGCGGAAAACATCTGGCCGAACCGCTATGCCAAGCGCACCGCCAAGCGCGCACGTATCGCTGGGGCCAAATGCGTAAAAGCTAATACGTTAAATGCGTTAAATGCTGGCTGCACCGATGGTAACAACGTGCAGTCACGGCTGCAATGTGCAAATAAGGCGCGGGTATAGACATGGCCCCCCGCGCACGCGATTCCTTCACTGAAGACATGTTCGCGGTGCCCCAGGCACCCGAACCGAATCCGGCAAGCATGCACTACGCCCAGGAGGTCGCGATCCTGCTCGGGCATATGTTTGCCGACAGCGGCTTGAATCGCTATCAGATCGCCGCCGAAATGTCGCGCCTGACCGGTCGAGAAGTCAGCAAATACATGCTCGACGCCTGGACGGCGGAAAGCCGCGACGCCTACAACATCCCGTTCTACGCCGTGGCGGCCGCCGAGTCGGCCTGCAAATCCCACCTGATGTCCGGCTGGCTCGCGCAAAAACGCGGCGCCAAGCTGGCGATCGGCCGCGATGCGTTAAATGCCGAATACGGAAAGCTCAAGGCGGCCAGCGACGACATCAAAAAGCGCATGCATGCGCTGGAAAAGTTGATGGGAGTCAACCAGTGAAGGCGCGCTACACCGTCGCCGAGCTGCTCGCCTTGGGCTTGGCCTGCCTGCCGAAATCGCGGCAGGGCATCGAGGCGCTGATCGCCCGCGAAAAATGGGCGTTTGAAGAAGTCCCAGGCAGCCGCGGTCGGGGCGGGATTCGCCGCGAATACCAGCCGGCGCCCGCAGTTCTTGCAGCGATCAAGGCACGCCTGGTCGAAGACGCGTTAAAAGCACCCGCGCCGGTTCCGGCGGCGGCCGTTGTTCCATCCGCCGGTACTCCTCCCGCCGGCGGCGCCGAGGCGCTTCCTCCGCCCTCGGCGACGACGGTTGCCACCAGAGCCGGTGCGGTAGTGGCTTTGAAAGACTGGCAGCGCCGTACCGCCGAAGCGCGCGCCGCGCTGCTGCACGAAGTGGATCGCATCGCCGCCGTGGTCGGCCGCGAAAAAGCGATCACCAAGGTGGTGATCATGGCCCAGGACGGTACGCTGCCCGAGCATCTGGCGCAGCTGGTGCCGCTGGCCAACGCCCGCGCCGGAGCCAATGGCCGGCGCACGCTGTCCCGCCGGACCATCTACGACTGGTACGCCGATGCCCGTCGCGCTGCCGATGGCGGCCGCATGGACGTCAACGCACTGGCGCCGCGCGATCCGCACGCGTACCTGCGCATTCCGGCCTGGGCCGCACCGGCGCTGCAGCTCTACCAGCGGCCGCAGAAGCCATCCCTGAAGTGGGTGCTAGAGCAGCTGCCGGGCGCGCTGCCCGCAGGTATTGAGGCGCCCAGCTACTTCGCGCTGCGCCGCTTCCTGCAGAAAGTCGGCAATGTCGAGCTGCAGGCCGGCCGCATGGGATCGCGCGACATCAAGAACATCAAGCCCTTCATCCGGCGAGATACCAGCATGCTCTGGCCTGCCGACGTCTACACGGCCGACGGCCACACCTTCGACGCCGAAATCGCCCACCCGGCGCACGGCCGGCCGTTCCGGCCCGAAATCACGACCGTGGCCGACATCGCTACCCGCCGCATCGTCGGCTGGAGCATCGACCTGGCGGAATCGGGCCTGGCCGTACTGGACGCCCTGCGCCACGCCTGCGAGATCGGCGGCATCCCGACCACGTTCTATGTCGACAACGGTTCCGGCTACAAGAACGCGCTGATGAGCGCGCCCGGCATCGGCATGAGTAGCCGGCTCGGCTTCACGATGACACACAGCATCGCCTACAACTCGCAGGCGCGCGGCATCATCGAGCGCCTGCATCAGACGGTATGGGTGCGCGCCGCCAGAGAGCTGCCGACCTACATCGGCGCCACGATGGACGCGCAGGCCAAGCAGAAGGTCCACAAGCTGACCAGGCGCGATATCGCGGTGGCCGGCAGCAGCCGCCACCTGATGCCGTTTAACGCCTTCATCGACTTCTGCGAAAAGCAGGTCCGCGCCTACAACGCCCGCCCGCACCGCGGCCTGCCGATGGTGTCCGATCCGGCGCTTGGTCGGCGGCGCCACATGTCACCTGACGAAGCCTGGGCGCAGGGCGTCGCCGACGGCGCGCAGCTGGTGATGCTGACTTCCGACGAAGCGCGCGACCTGTTCCGGCCGCAGCGCGAAGCTAAGGTGCTGCGCGGCGAAATCCGGCTGTTCGGCAATCAGTATTTCTCGCAGGAGCTGACCGAGTTTCACGGCGACATCGTGCGCGTGGCTTACGACGTCCACGACGCCGGCCGGGTATGGGTCTACGACCGGCATGGCCGTTTCGTCTGCGAAGCCGGCTTCGAAGCCAACAAGCGCGCGTACTTCCCGGAATCGTTCCTCGAACAGGCCGCCCGTAAGCGCGCCGAGGGCCGCGCCCAGCGCCTGGAAGTCAAGCTGCAGGAAGTGCGCGACGAACACGCCGGCGCGCCGCTGACGATCGAAAACAACCCTACGCCGACCCTGCACGACCTGGGCTTCGGCGCTCTGAACACCCCCCGCGAAGAAGTGGCCGTGCTCAATCTGGATACGCCGGCCAGCCTCGACCTCGCCAGTCATGAGGAGGAGCACCTGACTGCACCAGATAACTCGCAGTCAGGCGGGCCGGCCCGGCCGATCTTCGAACTGGAATCCGACCGCTACGAATGGCTGATGCAGCACCGCGACGGCTGGAACGACGCCGACCAGCGTTTCCTGCAGCAGTTCGTCGACGGCGACATCTACCAGGCGCTGCAGGAGCGGTTCGAAGCGCTGGGGCTGTCGTGGGATGGGGGGAATGAAGTTTTTAAGAGGGCTGTCTGAGCTGGCCCGCCCAGACAGCCGATTTGAAGCAGTCGCAGTCAGCAACCACGGGAGAGTATAAGTGAAAACAGGGTTCGTTCAGAACACCAACTACACGCGCTTCCTGCAGGCCGTCAAAGCGGTCGAGCAGCGCGGCGCGCGTGAAGCATCGCTGATGCTTGTCACCGGCCCGGCCGGGCTCGGCAAGAGCGAGACGGTCGATCGCTTCGCGGTCGACACCAACGCCGTCTACCTGCGCGCCAAGGAAACCTGGACCAAGCGCGGCCTGCTATGCGAAATGGCCGACGCGCTGCGCATCGCCACCAACGCCACCAATCACGCGATGCAGGCCCGCATCATCGGCGCCATCGGCGCCCGGCAGACGCCGATCGTGATCGACGAAGCCGAGTTCACGGTCAAGACCACCGCGTCGATTCTGGAGTGCGTGCGCGACATCAGCGACCTGACCGAAACGCTGGTGGTGCTGGTCGGCATGGAAACGATCGAGACCAGGATAGCCCGCTACCCGCAGATTTCCAGCCGCATCGCCCAGGTGGTGCATTTCCAGCCGCTGACCGAGCAGGACGTGCAGCTGGCCTGCAAGCAGCTGGCCGAGGTCGAGATCGCGCCCGACCTGGTGCGCGAGCTGCACCGGCAGTCGGAAGGAAAGATGCGGCTGGTGATGAACGGGATCGCCACCATCGAGCGCGTCGCCAAAGCCAACAGCCTGGTCAGGGCCACGGCCGAGGCGTTCCGCGGCATCGAGTTGTGCATCGAGTGGCAGGCACGCCGGCCGCGCGCAGGGGGTGTGCGATGAGCGTCGGAAAAATCCACCCGAAAAACACGCTGTTCATGCACGTCCATTGCGGTACAGCATCCGACGGCGAAGGCCAGGAGTACGACCTCGCAACGGGGCTGGGAGGCGGGCTTTACATCTTCAGCAAGACGACGGGCAAAACCTGGGCGCTCGACTGGCAAGAGGCGCTGCGCCTCGCCGTCGACGCCGGCATCGACAACGCGGAGGAAGCATGAGCGCGCCGTACACCATCCAGACGATCAACGATCCCAGCGCACCCGCTGGCGTGCATTTCCGTGTGACCGATTCAGGCGACAACCGGGTTGCAACCTGCTACGCGGAACAAAACGCGCAGATGGTCACGGCCGCATTGAATCAGCGCCCGTTAACGGACAACCTCGCTCTGCTGGTCGCCCGCCTGGCATACGCCCTGCACAGCCAGCAGCCCGGCCACCTGATGGCCCGCCGAGCCTCGGAATATCTGCAGCGTCACAACCTGATCGGCTCGCCGTTGCGCATGGTGCCCGCGAACGATAACCCGGCCACCGCCGGCATCGACGTCGAGGAAATCCCGACCATCGTCGCCCAGCCAGCGCCTGTATTGGATGCGCCGACATGGAAGCCGATCACCGCGTCCGGTCAGGTCAAGGTCGGCGACAAGTTGCGCTTCACTATCGGCAGCAGGAGCTACCGCGAAACGGCCAAGTTGATTCTTCATCCTGCCACAGACCGCGAGGAAATCATCTACAACAAGCGGCAGAACTATTACCTGATTACTTCAATGGCGATCAAGGACAAGGGCAGCCAGAAGAACGTTGAGTTCATGTCGGTTGCACAGCAGGGAGGCGCCCAATGACCACCGCCGAACTGATCGAGGAACTGTCTTGGTTTCCGCCGTATACCCCGGTCACGCTTGTCACGCTGCGCAATGCATACGACGGCGCCTCGGGTAGCGATGCCCACTCTATCGATCACATCGAAGGCCAAACCACCGACCTCGGCCTTCTCGTGAAGGTGGTCGGGAGGGGCGTCTGATGGCCTGGACCTCCCAATCCGTCATGGCCGCAGTCAAGGAGCTGGCCTGCCCGCGCGGCTGCGTCAAGCATGCCGACATCGTCGCGCACACCAAGCTGACCGGCCGCCAAGTAGCCGCCGCCTGCGCGCTGCTGGAGCGGCACGGCTACCTGCAGCGCCAGCACTACAGCGACGACACGGTCAAGCCAGGCTGCTACGTGCTGACCGCCCTCGGCCGCGCTGCGCTCGAAGGCGCCAAGCTGACCAGCGGCCCGAAGGGACCGACCGGCGCGCACCGGCCACACGCCGAGTCGCTACGCGATCGCGCCTGGCGCTCGCTGCGCATCCGCAAGAAGGCCAGCGTCCCGGAGCTGGTCGGCCTGCTGCTCGATGCCGGTGCCGACCCTACCGACCAGGTGCGGGCGCAGAGCAACCTGCAGAAGTACCTGCGCGCGCTGGCGCAGGCCGGCTACCTGCAGGAGATGCGGCGCGAGGCGCCGACCTCGCCGACCTCCAACGGCGCCAAGCGCTACCTGCTGGTGCGCGACACCGGCCCGCTGCCGCCGGCGGCGAAACTCAAGCAGCACACCGTCTACGACCCGAACGAACAGAAAACCTATGACATCCAGCGTTAATAACGAAACCCGCACCGACGAGCCGGAATGGCTGCGCATCGTGCGCGACGACATCGCCGCCAGCGGCAGCATCGCCAAGACCGCAGCACGTGTCGGCATCTCGCGCGCGGCGCTGTCGCAAATCATCAACGGCATCGGCCCGTACGGCACCGGCAAGGCGTCGACCGAGCGCGTGGCGAAGCGCGTCATGAACACCATCGGCCGCATCGTCTGCCCGTTCCTGACCGCGTATCACGGCAAGGAGACGCGGATCACCGGCCTGGAGTGCCGCGACTACGCCTACCGCGTCAACCCGCCGACCAACAGCCCGCGCGAGATGCAGCACTGGCGCGCCTGCCAGT
>JBATWJ010000035.1:0-2590 GCA_049672545.1 Burkholderiaceae bacterium | reverse complement strand
GTACGGCACCTCGCAGTTGAATCCGCTGGCGCAGGCCGACTGGGCCGACGCCGAGCCGGTACCGGGCCTGGACGGCGCGCGGCTGGTCGACATCCCGTGGCAGCTGCAGCGCGACCATCCGGCGGTGATGGTCTATCCGCATTCGGTCGACGCCGGCAAGCGCAGCGCGGTGCGCGAACGCCTGTACGCGCTCGGCATCGACGCCTACCGCGTGGCGCGCGAAGTGGGCGCCGGCCGCACCGATTTCAACCTCGACGGCGTCACCGGCCGGCTGACGGTCCGCTTCGGCAACGGCGGCGCCAGCTTCGAGCGCGTCGAAACGCAGGCGATCTACCGCGACGGCCGCGTGCAGCCGCTGGCCGGCCCGTAAGCGCTGCGCGGCGGCAACCTCGGGATTCGCGCGTCCCGCAAAAATCATGGCAAAAAGGGGCAGCCGCGCCTATATTGAACGCTCGGCGTCGGCAGCAACGGGCGGCGAGCGCGGCGGGTATCCGTGCGGTACCGGCCGGCTGCGGCCATGGGGCGGGCGCCGTAACGATCCGGAGGATTGGCATGCATCCATTCATCGCCGCCGTCGAAGCCGACATCGACCGCCTGCTTCCCGACCTGACCGCCGTCTACCGGGATCTGCACCGCCATCCCGAACTATCGATGCACGAGGTGCGCACCGCCAGGATCGCGGCCGATGCACTGGCCGCGCAGGGCTTCGAGGTGACCGCCGGGGTCGGCGGTACCGGCGTGGTGGGCGTGCTGCGCAACGGCGACGGCCCGACCGTGATGCTGCGCGCCGACATGGACGCGCTGCCGATCACCGAAGCCACCGGCCTGCCGTATGCCAGCACCGTCAAGGCGCACGACGACGACGGCGCCGAAGTGGGCGTCGCACATGCCTGCGGCCACGACCTGCACGTGACCTGGCTGATCGGCGCGGCGCGCGTGCTGGCCGCCCGACGGCAGCAGTGGCGCGGCACGCTGCTGGCGGTATTCCAGCCGGGCGAGGAAGTCTCGCGCGGCGCCCAGGGGATGATCGACGACGGCATGATGGAGCGCTTCCCGAGGCCGGACGTGATTCTCGGCCAGCACGTGATGGTGGGCGCCGCCGGCACCGTCGGCTATCGCAGCGGCGTCATCCTGTCGGCCGGCGACAGCCTCAAGGTCAAGCTGTTCGGGCGCGGCTCGCACGGCTCGCAGCCGCAGACGGCGATCGATCCGGTGATCATGGCGGCGGCCACCGCGATGCGGCTGCAGACCGTGGTCTCGCGCGAGATCGGGCCGCTGCAGAGCGCGGTGCTGACGATCGGCGCGCTGCAGGCCGGCACCAAGGAAAACATCATTCCGGACGACGCCATCCTCAAACTGAACATCCGTACCTACGACGACGACGTGCCCGAACACATGCTGGCGGCAGTGCGGCGCATCTGCTGCGCCGAATGCAACGCATCGGACGCGCCGCGCGATCCGGAATTCAGCGCGCTCAGCAGCTACCCGCTGACCGATAACGACGCCGATGCCACCGCCCGCGTGGCACAGGCGTTCCGGACGCAGTTCGGCGACCACGCCTATGAAACGGCGCCGGCTTCGGCCAGCGAGGATTTCAGCGTGTTCGGCCGCCGCTGGAACGTGCCCTACGTGTTCTGGATCGTCGGCGGCACCGATCCGAAGGTCTATGCGCAGGCCAAGGCCGCCAAGCAGTTGAATGCCATCCCCAGCAACCATTCGCCGAAGTACGCGCCGGCACTCGATCCGACGCTGAAGACCGGGCTGCAGGCAATGCTGGCGGCGGTGGCCGCCTGGCTCGGCGCTGGCGTGGGCGCCAGCGAGTTGGCCGCATGAGCGGCCAGTTCGCATTCAACCTGCTCGATCTGACCGGCACTTTCGTATTCGCCATCAGCGGCGCCACCGCGGCGCGGCAGCGCGGGCTGGACTTGTTCGGCGTGCTGACGGTGGCATTCGTCACCGCCTGTGGCGGCGGCGTGCTGCGCGACCTGTGCATCGGCGCCATCCCACCCGCCGGGCTGGCCGACCTGCGCTATCTGGCGACGGCGGCGGGGGCGGCGTTGCTGACCCTCGGCGCCTATCCGCTGGTGCGCCGGTTGCAGCAGCCGGTGTTGCTGTTCGACGCCGGTGGCCTCGGGCTGTTCGCGGTCGCCGGCGCGCAAAAGGCGCTGCATTTCGGCCATGGTGCCGAAGTCGCGATCCTGCTCGGGATCGTCACCGCGGTCGGCGGCGGCGTCGCGCGCGACGTGCTGCTCAATCGCGTCGCAGTCGTGTTGCAGAAGGAAATCTACGCGTCGGCGGCGCTGGTCGGCGCTGCGCTTCCATTGGAACCTGCCGCGCTTCGGCTCCGACGGTCGGCCGGAAAACAAGGGGGCCGCGGAATGAACGGAAGCGCGCGCCCGCCGGCCGGACTGCTTCGGCGGAGTTCGAAGGAGTCCGCCTAGATGGATTTCGGCCAGTTCCTGCGGCGGCCGCGCACCAGCCGCCAGCTGATCGGCGCCGCCGGCGAGGACGCGGCGCTCGAGCATCTGCAGCGCCAGGGGTTGGCGCTGGTCGAGCGCAATTTCCGCTGCAAGGGCGGCGAGATCGACCT
>JBATWJ010000034.1:0-22784 GCA_049672545.1 Burkholderiaceae bacterium | reverse complement strand
GTGCCGACATGTCGGCACAGGCGACCGCGGCGCCTTCGCGCGCGCACGCCAGCGAGATGGCGCGGCCGTTGCCCAGCGGCGGATTGTCCTCGCCTTCCAGCGGGCGCTGGCCGGCGCCGATCACCAGGACCGCGCGCCCCTGCATGCGGTTGCGGGAAGGCGCAAGGCCGAGCGCCTCTTCGAACACATGGCGCTGCGGCTCGACCTTGGTCAGGCCGCGCGCCGGCATGTCGCTGACTGCTTGATTCATATCGCTGTTCCTTGTTGGTGTGTTGAACAAATGCCGCCTCCGGCGGCGATCCAGCTTCAATGCGCCGGCGTTTCTTCGATGTCGACCTCGAGGTTTTCGAGCAGGCGGCTGACCAGCATGTAAAAGCCGATCGTCATCATCAGCTCCACCAGCTGCTGGTGCGGCAGCCTCCCGGCCACGTCGTTGAACAGCGGTTCCGGTGCCTTGACCTCGCGCACAACGGCGTCGGTGAATCGGAGGATCGCCATTTCCAGTTCGGAGAATTCGTCCGGGTCGACGCTGCCGTCCGGATTGGCCAGCACCGCTTCGATTTTTTCCGCGCTGACCCCCTCCTTGCTGGCGACGCGGCGGTGCTGGAAGATTTCATAGGACGCCCGGCAGAGCGCACCGACGCGCAGGATCACCAGTTCCCGCAATTTTGGGTCGAGGTCCGACTTGGTGAGGATGGACTTCCCCAGCGCCAGGAAGCCGACCGCGGTGTGGTTGCCGTGGGCGACCATGCGATAGATGTTCAGCGGCAGGCGGTCTTTGATGAGGGAGGCAAGCTCCGGCGATGCCTGGTTGAGGTCGAAGTACGGGATTCGTGCCATGTTGATCTCCTGTCGATTGCTTGGATAAGAATGGGATTACATGCCGTCGATGATTCCGCGCACCGGGTCGTCGATGGCGGCCTGCATCAGCTGCTCCGGCGTCCAGCTCGCGTATTTCCGGGTGAGGGCGCGCAAATCCGCCACCAGCTGGCGCGCCGGCAGACCCTTGGCTTCGTTTTCCTTGACGAACGCGTCCCACATCGGCTCGACCGCCTGCTTCCAGCGCTCCAGTTCTTCCGGGGTCGGCTTGATGTATTTCACGCCGCTGTCCTCGATCAGCTTCCTCGATTGCCGGTCGTGTTCGTCCAAGGCATTGCCGCTCAGCTGGTTCAGCTGGCGCAGCTTTCTGTACATGAAACGTTTGACTTCCGGCGGATAGCTGTCGAAGCTTTTCTTGTTGAAGGCATAGGCAAGCGGACTGCTGTTCAAATTCAGCTCGGTGGCGTACTTGCTGATTTCGTGCACCCGGTAGCCGAGCGCGCCGGTGTCGTAGAACGCCACCGCATCGACCACACCGCGCTGAAACGAGGTGTACGCCTCAGTGGCCGGTATGCTGACCGGGACCGCGCCAAGCGCCTTGACCATGGTTGTGCCGGTTCCGCCGGAGGCGCGGATCTTCATGCCCTTCACGTCGTCCAGCGTGTGCACCGGCTTCTTCGTGAACAGGTTGTAGGCGCTGGTCACGCTGTAGTTGGCCAGGTACACCCCCATTGCCTCATATTCCTTCTTGAAGTACTTGGGGTACAGCTCCTCGGCGACCCGCGAGGCGACCGCGGCATTGGGAAAGGCGAACGGCAGTCCCAGCACGTGATGGAGCTGGAAGCTGCCTGCCTGATAGAGGGTGTACGCCGGCGTGAAATCGGTGATGTCGTTGACCGCCGCCTTGAATCCGTCCTTGGCGCTGTGCAGCACGCCGCCATAGTATTTTTCGATGCGGATCTTGCCGTTGCTCTCCTTTTCGACCGTCGCCACCCATGGGTCCAGTGCGGTCTTGATCGTCGGGAAGGTGGCAGGCGCCGAGTGCGACAGGCGAATGGTGATGACCGGGCCGTCGTAATTCAGCTGCTCTGCGGCCAACGCCGGGGCGGCGGCCAGCAGAGACAGAGAAGTAAAGGCGGACAAGCTCAAAAGGCGGCTGACAGTGCGCATGCATCTCTCCTTGGATGTCGGGGTGGGTGATGGCAAAAAACTTTTAGGTCGCTTTGGCCGGGCGCAGGTGTTCGTGATCCGCTTCCAGTTCCACGTCCATCGATTTCAGGAAGCGCCCGACGCAAACATAGAAGCATGCGGTCAGTACCAGCTCGACCACCTCGGCGTCGCCGAACTGCTTTTTCAAGGCTTCGATGCATTCGGCCGAAGCGCCGGGACCTTCGGTCACCTCTTCCGCCAGCCGTATCGCGGCCTTTTCCTGCGCGGTGAAGATGGGCGAATCCCGCCAGCCTGAAAGCGCGTCGATCTGTTGCTGCGTGACGCCGATCTCCAGCGCCAGACTCACGTGATGCGCCCATTCGTAGTCGGTCCCGGATACCTGCGCGCCGCGCAGGATCATCAGTTCCCGGATCTGGCGCGAGCTGGATGCATGCAGGCGCAAGGGCCAGGCGAAATCGATCCATGCACGCAGCATCGGCGCGGAAATCCCGAGCGTGCGATACAGGTTCGGAAGTTCGAAATCCGGCCCGCGCAGCGCGATCAGCTTGTCGAGCACCGGCTTCAGTGCGGGATCGTCCGGTCTCGGTGGAATCATCGTCAGTCTTGCCATGTTTTCTCTCCTTGGTTTTCGCGATCGGCGCCGGAACCGTTGTCTCGGCGCTGTTTTGGCGGATTCCGGGCAAGCCGCCGCCCTGCCCTGCAGCAAAGGCATGGTCCGAATCGCAGCGGTGTTGATTCAGGCGGCGCGTCACCAGGCGGCTACGGCCGGGCTTCGCAGCCGGTCGTGACATGGCTACTTCATCAGCGTCGGCAGCCAGGTGGCGATTTCCGGAAAGGCGATCAACAGACCGATGATCACGAATTCACCGACCAGGAACGGAAACACGCCGCGGAATATCTTCGCCATCGGCACGTCGGTCGCGATCCCGCGCATCACGAACACGTTGACGCCGACCGGCGGGGTGATCAGCGCCACCTCGGTCATGATGACGATGAACACGCCCAGCCAGATCGGATCGATGCCAAGCGCGGTCGTGATCGGAAAAATGAAAGGCAGGGTCAGGATGGTCATGCCGAACACGTCCAGGATCGCGCCGAGAATCAGGTACATAACGATCATGAAGAAGATGAATTCGTACTTGGTCGGATTGATCTGGGTAACGAATTCGACCAGCAGGTCGGTGATCTGCGTGACGGCGAGAAAGCGCGAGATCAGATAGCCGCCGATGATGATGGCGAAGATGAAGGCGCTGACCGTGCCGGTGTCCGACAATGCCTTCCTGAAGTTTTCCCAGGTCAGGCGCTTCATCAGCAGGCTGACGATGACCACGCCGGTGGCGCCGATCCCCGATGCCTCGGTCGGTGTGCAGATGCCGCCATAGAGGGTGCCGATGACAATCGCGAAGATCACCGCGATCGGCCAGATTCCCTTGGCGGCCGCCAGCTTTTCCTTCAGCGTGTACTTCGGCCCCAGCGGCCCCAGCTCCGGCTTGAGCAGGCATTGGAAATAGACGATGCCGGCGAACACCGCCATCGTCAGCAGGCCGGGAACAATTCCTGCGATGAACAGCGCCGCGATCGAGGTATCGGTCAGCGTGCCGTAGAACGCAAACGCCAGGCTCGGAGGAATCAGGATGCCAAGTGTGCCGGAAGCGGCCAGCACGCCGGTGGACAGCTTGGCGTCGAAGCCGTATTTCTTCATTTCTGGATAAACGATCGTACCCATGGTGGCCACGCAGGCAACGCTCGATCCGGTCACCGCGCCGAAGCCGCCGCAACCGAGCACCGAGGCGATGCCCAGTCCGCCGCGCACGCGGCTCAGGCAACGCTCCAGGAAGGTGTAAAGGTCGCCGGCAATCCCGGTGGTGGCGGTAAGCTGCCCCATGAAGACGAACAGCGGGATGCAGACGATGATGAAATCCGTCCCCTTGTCCCAGGTCACCAGCGTGATCTGCGACATGGTCTGGGGAATGCCAACCACCGCTGCGGTGCCGCCGATGCCGACCACCGCCATCGCGAAGGCGATCGGAACGCCGAGCACCAGCATCACCAGCATGATGCCGATTCCGAGCATGCCTATGGTAATCGGGTCCATTATTTCTTCTCCCGCTGAATGACGACACCTTCGACTTCGGTGACGACTTCCGCATCCTCGTGCCGCCCGTGGACGAGGTAGTAGAGCAGCTTGATGACGAAGACGAAGCTGATCAGCGCAGCCAGTGCCCGGAACGGCCACAGCGGCAGATGCAGTTCTTCGCCGGTTTCGTTGGTCTTCATCATGTAGCCGATGTCGAACACGCACTGGAGGCCGAGCAGCCCGAAGAAGATGATTCCGGAGAGCGTGGTCACCCAATCCGATATCGCGCGCGGAATCCCTTTCAGGTGCACGTACAACAACTCCATCCGGATGTGCTTCTTCTGGTCCCACGCATAGGTCATCGACAGGAACAGGATCAGGAACAGCAGCAGGCCGTTCGCCTCCTCCCCCCATGCCAGCGGGTGATTGAAGAAGTAGCGCAGCACGACGTTGGCGGTAATGATCACCGTCATCAGCGGGATCACCAGCAGTGTGCCGACGTCATGGCACCATTTGGAAAAACCGGTCAAGGTCTTTTGCAGGATTTTCAGCATGCCAGTCTCCCCCTTCCTGAGTGAGTGTTGGGCAGGTTCTTCGCCGGGGCGCTTCATCACCTGTGCGACGGTGGATGCGTGCACGAAACGGCTGTGAAAACGTTTTTACATCCGGCGGCATCGATGCGCGGCGGTGCCGCGCATTCTGTTGTTCCGTGAAGATACGATCGTTGCGGCGCCCCCGGCCCGCGGGGGCGGCCAGCCTACATGCCGTCGATGATGCCCTTGACCGGGTTGTCGACGACTTCCTTCATCAGCTGCTCGGGGGTCCAGCTTTCATACTTGGCGGAGAGCGCGCGCAGGTCCTTCACCAGCTCGCGCGCGGGAAGGCCCTTGGCCTCGTTTTCCTGGATGAACTCTTCCCACAGAGGCTCCGCCGCCGCCTTCCAGCGCGCCATTTCCTCGGGCTGCAGCTTGACGACCTTGACCCCTTTTTCGACGATGAGCTTGCGCGAGACCTCATCCTGATGGTCGAACTCGATGCCATACATCATGCTCAGGCGCCGCTGCATGTTGTACATGAAGCGCTTGACCTCCGGCGGCAGACCATCCCAGGTCTTGCGGTTGAAGGCCCAGGCGTTGGCCGGGTTGTTCATCTTGACTTCGGTCAGGTAGGACGACAGTTCGTGCACGCGGTAGGCGATGGCGCCGGTGTCGTAGAGAGCGACGCCGTCGACCACGCCGCGCTGAAAGGCGTTGTAGGCTTCCGGCACCGGCACGGCGACCGGCACCGCGCCCAGCGACTTGACGATCTTCGACGGTGTGCCGCCTGCCGCGCGGATCTTCATGCCCTTCAGGTCTTCGAGGCGCGAGATCTGCTTCTTCGTGAACAGGTTGTACGTGCCGTTGGCGTTGTAGTTGGCAAGGTACACGCCCATTGCCTCGTACTCTTTCTTGAAGTATTTCGGATACAGCTCTTCGGCCACCTTGGCCGCCACTGCCGCACTCGGAAAGGCGAACGGCAGGTCCAGCACGTGGGTCAGGCTGAAGCTGCCGGCCTGGTACATGGTGTAGGCCGGGGTAAAGTCGGTGATGTCGTTGACGGTCGCCTTGAAGCCGTCCTTGGCACTGTGCAGCACGCCGCCGAGATACGGCTGGATCTTGATTTTGCCGTTGCTCTCCTTCTCCACCATCTCCATCCACTTCTCGCTGACGGCCTTGCTCAGCGGATGCGTCGCCGGCGCGAAATGAGAGAAGCGCAGAGTGATCGGAGGCCCGTCGTAAGTGAACTTTGCGCCGCCCTGGGCGAATGCCGCGGGAGCGAGAACGGACAGAAGGAACAACGATATTGCCGAACGCCGTGTGACCATGGCTGTCTCCTATGGATAGAGGTTTGTAGTTCTGTGCCGACGATTCGGCTTTTGTCAGACGGTATCAGAAAACGTTTTCATAAGCAACCGGTTTTGGCGCCATTTGAGGTTGGACAACCGCGCACGGACGCGCCTTTGACTTTCAAATGGTTTCGAATGAAACTGTATAGACGGTTTCATTCGGAACTACATTGGAGGGGCGGAGACATGGACAATCGGTTCGATCTGGTGATACGCGGCGGCGAGATCATCGATGGCTTGGGCGGTCCGGCGCGCAGCGCCGACATCGGCATCGTGGGCGGCGTGATTCGCGCGGTGGGGAAGATCGATGGCAAGGGCAAGGAAGAGATCGACGCGGCGGGAGCGCTGGTCACGCCCGGCTTCGTCGACGTCCACACCCATTACGACGGCCAGGCCACCTGGGACCGGCGCATGTGGCCGTCCAGCCTGCATGGCGTCACGACGGCGGTGATGGGCAACTGCGGCGTCGGCTTCGCGCCGGTGCGCGCCGCCGATCGCGAGCGCCTGGTCGAATTGATGGAAGGCGTCGAGGACATTCCGGGGACCGCGCTGCACGCCGGCATACGCTGGGACTGGGAAAGCTTTCCGCAGTACCTGGACGCGCTGGACAAGACCGAGCGCGACATCGACGTGGCCGCGCAACTTCCCCATGCGGCGCTGCGCGTCTATGTGATGGGCGAGCGCGGCACCTATCTGGAACATGCCCGTGCCGACGATATCGCGGCGATGCGGCGCCTGGTCGCGGAAGCGATGCGCGCCGGAGCGCTCGGCTTCTCGACTTCGCGCAGCAGCAACCACCGCGCCATCAGCGGCGAGCCGACGCCGTCGCTGCGCGCCGCCGAGGACGAGCTTGCCGGCATCGCCGAAGGCTTGCGCGATGCCGGCTGCGGCGTGCTGCAGTTCATTTCCGATTTCGGCGATGACCTGGCGGAGGAATTCGACATGATCGGCCGGGTAACCCGGCTGGCGGGACGGCCCGCCTCGATTTCCATCGCGCAGCGCCACAGCAAGCCGGAAGGCTGGCGCGATCTGCTGGCGCGCATCGCCCGCGCCAACCGGGAGGGGCTGCAGATCCGGGCGCAGGTGGCGCCGCGCCCGATCGGCATCCTGCTCGGCCTGCAGACCAGCCGCGGCCCATTCCAGGACTGCCCCACCTTCAAGAAAATCGCGCAGCGGCCGCTGGCCGACATCGTCGCCGCGATGCGCGACCCGGACGTCCGGCGGGCGCTCCTGCAGGAAGCGCAGACACATCCGGGCATGAGCAACGGCTTCGCGCTCGACTACCGCAACATCTTCCCGCTCGGCGAGCAGCCCGACTACGAGCCGGCCGCGGCGACCTCCGTCAGCCAGCTGGCCGCGCGCGCCAACTGCAGCGCGCTGGAGATCGCCTACGACCTGCTGCTGGAACGCGAGGGGCGCGCGCTGCTGCTGATGCCGTTCGCCAACTACGCCTATGGTTCGCTCGATCCCACGCGCGAAATGCTGGCCGATCCGCACAGCATCATCGGCCTGGGCGACGGCGGCGCCCATGTCGGCGCGATCTGCGATGCCAGCTTCACCACCTACCTGCTCACGCACTGGGGGCGCGACCGGGATGCCGGCAGGTTCGAACTCCCGCAGCTGGTCAAAAAGCTGACCAGCGAAACGGCGGCGGCGGTCGGCCTGCTCGACCGGGGCGTGGTTGCGCCGGGAATGAAGGCGGACCTGAACGTCATCGATTTCCACGCGCTGGCGGCGGAAGCGCCGTACATCGCATTCGATCTTCCCGCCGGCGGCAAGCGGCTGCTGCAGGGCTCGCGCGGGTATGTCGCGACGGTCGTCTCCGGCGTGCCGGTGTATCGCAACGGCGAAAGCACCGGCATGCTGCCCGGCCAACTGGTGCGCGGCGCGCAAAGGCCGAGCTAGGCGGTTGGCGGCGGGCTCCGGTTCACTGCACGGCGCGCGGGAAGCGGCGTTGCTATAATCCTTGCCGCTTGGATCACACCATCGATGGGAGTATGCCTCGATTCCGCAGGTATTTCGCCCGACTTGAGGCCACCACACAGGGAGTATATGGAGCAGCACACATGTCCTCCGTACGCTCCTGCTTTCGCGCCGGGCAGCGGTTGGCGCTGCGCCGACACCGTTCCGGCTTCGCCGCCAGGACCAACCCGACGTCCATCCACAGGGAGGCATGCGCATGGCAACGCGAGCCGCAAAAGCCGGAAAAAGCACGCTGGAAGAATCCTTCGGCCGCAAGCTGGTCCTGCTCTACAACCTCTACACGCAACCGTTCTTCGAGCAGATCGGCCGACCCGAAGGCATCAACCTGGCCGAATGGCTGGTCATCTATTCGGTGGCCCGGCAGCCGCACAGTGGCGCCAGCGACATCATCCGCATGACCGGCCTGCACAAGACCACCATCAGCCGTGTTCTCGCGCAGCTGCGCACGAAGGGTTACATCCGCCAGCATGACGACCCGGACGACGGCCGGGCCAGGATACTGAGCCTCACCGCCGCCGGCGCCAAGATCGTCGAACGAAGATCGGCCATGGTGCACGAGTGGAGCGCCCGCTTGACCAGCGGCCTGACGGCGGCCGAGAAGCGCGAATTTGGACGGATGCTGGATGCCATTATCGAGACATCGCGCGCACGAAGCGACTGAGTCCGGTTGAACGCGCGGACAAAAAAACCGCACCGATCGCCCGATTGCTGCGGCTTTTCTGCGCGCGCCGCAAGGCGCCGCCGTGCATCCAACCGGCTGAGCATGGTGCGCTACGAAGCGGCACGCCTGGCCGCATGCCTGTTGCGCGGGTAGGTGTCGCCAACCAGGGACCGTGCTTGCGACATGGTGTGGAAGTGACCGGCGGCCGAGCTTTACCGCCATCGGATGAAGAATTTTCCGCCCAGCCAAAGCACCTTTTTCCAGACGCTTTTCAACTTCAGATAGATACCCCAACGCGCGCCCGGATTGTCTTTCGCCGGGCCGCAAATAGGTCTACCGAGTCGGTGGATACCCGACGATTTGCCTGGCACTACCGGCATTGCCACGATGAAAGGTTATCATGCGCACCCGCTGAGACCGCGTCGCAACCATTGCATTGATACTTGCCATTGACGGCCGCAAACAACACAAAAACCCCCGGAGAAAACTGATGCGATGGAGCGCCACCAACCTGGCAAAGCTGGCAATTTGCCTTTTCCTGATATGCGGCATATCTAGCTGCTCTGGAGATACTGCACCGCCAGAAACCTCGCATTATGAATTCTCCTTGGAGAACGGCACGCTGAAAATGAAGGATGGCGTGCATTTGGCCGTGACTTACTATCGCCCCTCAGCCAAAAAGGCCGGCGAAACTTTCCCGGTCATTATGGAAATGGTGCCGTATCGCAAGGATGATTTTTTCGCGCTGGGCGATTATGGATATGGCGCCTATTTTGCCAAGCGCGGCTATGTCGTCGCCCGGGTGGATGTGCGCGGCACCGGAGGCAGCGAAGGCAGTATTCCTGTCAGCGAGTATTCCGAAGCGGAGATTTCCGACGCCGAGGAGTTGATCGCGCAGCTTTCCAAAAAGAGCTGGTCCAACGGCAATGTGGGCATGTATGGCATTTCGTGGAGCGCCTTCAACTCCCTGATGACGGCCCACAGAAAACCGCCCGCGCTCAAGGCCATTATTGCCGCGCATGGGTCGACCGACCTTTTCTACAACGACGTTCACTACATCGACGGCGCCTTGCACATCGATTCGTATGCGCATCAAATCGATACCGACAATTCCATGCCGCAAAGCCCGGACTACCGCATCGATGAAGCTTATTTCCGAGATCGCTTCGACCGGGAGCCGTGGATATTCACCTGGTTGCGCCAGCAACAGGATGGCGACTTTTGGCGCAAGGAGTCTGTCAAATTCAAGACGCCGCTGGAAGTTCCCGTCTATTTGATCGGAGGACTGCTCGACGGCTACCGCGATTTCGTCGTCGAGGTGAGCCAGACCTCCAAGGCTCCGGTGATTGCGGAAATCGGCCCATGGAACCACGCATGGCCTGAATACGGCGTGCCCGGTCCCAACTACGAGTGGCGCCAAAGGGCTTTGCGCTGGTGGGATTACTGGCTCAAGGGAAAAGACAACGGTGTTTTGAATGAACCCCGCTGGACGGCATTCATGCGTACCGGGCATCCGCCTGCCACCGATATGGAAACCATTCCCGGTTATTGGCGTTGCGAAAAGCAATGGCCGTGGGATGGCAGCACCGCGCAACGCCTTTACCCTCAAACGGCACGACAACTGGGCAATACACCTTCAGCGCAGGAGACCGCCCAAACCCTGCTCTACCGCGCCGGTACCGGGATGGGCGCGGGCGGCTGGTGGGGCGAGCAAACGGGCGACATGGCAGCGGACGACGCCCACAGCCTGGTCTACGACTCTGCCCCTCTGACCGAAGCCATGGAAATCATGGGCATGCCGCAAGTGCGCTTGCGCGTCGCCGCGGATGCGCCTTTTTACCAGTGGACGGTGCGTCTGGAGGACGTTGCGCCGGATGGCAAGGTGTCCCTGGTCAGCGGTGCGATCATCAATCCTTCCCAGCGTGTTTCACGGCTTGCGCCTCAAGCGCTGATCCCCGGTGAGCCGACTACGCTGGCCACCTCGATTCACTTCACCACCTGGCGCTTCAAACCGGGCCACCGCATCCGCCTGGCCGTCGCCAACGCGCAATTTCCGATGATCTGGCCCAGTCCCACGCCAGGCACCACCAGTCTTTTGCTGGGCAACAGCACATGGCTCGAGTTGCCGGTAGTCCCAGTGCAAAACGAAACCAGCCAAGCCTGTGTGCTGCCGCCGCCAGAGCCCAGCGATGTCGCGCCTTTTGGCGAAGAGCTGGACAAGAACGGCCCGACTTTCAACCGTGATCGCAATGAGCAAACCGGGGATTCGGCCTTCTCGACCGCCAGCGATATTACCTGGACCATTCGTGACAACACATACCAGTCCGGCGAATCGTACCGATGGGACGTCAATGACGCCAGGCCGGCCAACGCCCGCTACCAAGGCGAGCGCCGCAACGTGTTTACCATCGCGGGCAATGAAATAGATCTCTCGACCAAGGCACAAATCGAGTCGGATGCTTCCTTCTTCCACATCACCTTCACCAAGACCTTGCGGCAAAACGGTTCCCTGGTGAGGGAAAAGACCTGGACAGACCACATTCCGCGGGTGCATCAGTGAGGGAGCAGCGCCCTTTTCAGTCCCGCAAGAGTGGAAGGCTTGAGCTCGGTGTTTGCCAACCGGTCAAGCTTGGGGTCAGGTTTATGTCACGCGGCCTTAATTGACGGATTTCTCTACTTTTGGTGGTACCGGGTGAGGGGGCAAGTCAGTTCGATGACACAAGACTCCCCAAGTGGTACCGGACACGCCGTCGCCGGCCTTAGGCAGCGCCGACTGCCGCCGCATGACTGCGATGCCCGCGTTCGCTCTTGCGCCTCCATGCTTTCGGCCGCGCTTCTGGCGGCGTGGACCGACAGCGTCCGTCCGACAGACTGGCGGCAGAGCTCATGCTATAAGCAACGTTTCTGTTAATCAATTTATCAATGAGATTTGAATGACTGGTCCAAATTGGAAAAAATTCCTGGTTGCCGCCTCTCTCTGCATGGCGTTCGTGATCACCGCATGTTCGTCGGGTCAGAGTGAACATGCAGCCAATCTGCAGGTGCAGCTGTCAAAAAACCCTACCCCTACCGCCGATTGGCATCAATCGATCCAGCTGCTGAAAGGAATCAGCTGGTTCCAGGTCGAACTGCTCGACGAGCAGGGAAAACCGCTGGATTTACTCAAAGCAGAAGTTTCTACCCACAGCGATACCGTCCAGGTCGATTTTCCGGTGCGGAAGGCGGGCGCGTACCGCATCCGCAGTTCCGCCTTCGATTCGAATGGCGCCCTGCTGGGAACCACCAGCCAGGCAGTCCAGGTCGCGGCCGGCCCCAATCAGATCAGCGTGACGACGCTCGGTCTGGGCAGCCTGTACTACGCCGACAACCTCAATCTGACCCAAACCAAAAACCCGGCCGGACTGGAAAAATTCCTGTCGTTTGACCAGCCCGGAATTTCCCTGCAGGCTTACTGCTTTTTTGGCTATCTGGGGGAAGAGGGGCAACCCAAGCAGGCCTATTTCAGCCTGGTCCAACGATTGAACAGACAATTCCCGGAGACCGGTAATGCAAGACTGCCTGCCATCATGGTCGGGACGGGAGTCAGCAACCCGGATTTGAAGCGCATCCTGCTGGGCGGAACCTTCGACCTCTCTTACCGCGATAACTGGATCACGCTCGAACAGCCCTGGAACTTCCGCGTGGTCTCGAACAATCCCGCCGGATCGGTCACCCCACAAAACACCACCCAGGCCCGGATTGTTTCGGGCACTTTTGGCCAGCCGGGCGCCCGCTACGAAATCATCTCGTACACCCAGGACAACGAAGGCGGCTTGCTGGAAACCTCGGTACTGGTGGAAGACAGCATGGGTTTCGTCAACGAGGGCTTTGGTCCCAACGCCTTCGTCCCGAACTGGCTGTATCCGGCCCAGAGAAAATCCGTGATGGAAAACTACGGCGGCTCACTGGAAAAATATCTGAAGAACACCCAGGATCCGATGACCGGCCAAGGGTCTTACTATTATTCGGCGCCGTTCCTGAAAGTCCTGACCTATTCGATCAAGCGCAACAACGCAGTCATTGCTGAAGGCACCGGCGGCCTGCTGTGGATGGACGTCGTCTATCAGACTTTTGAAGACTCTACCGCGGACATCATCAAGGACGCCACCTGGTCTTTCTTCATCATGCAATTCCCGAAGCAAAAGAAAGCCCTGATGACGACCACGGTCGGAACTCCGGCCGGCACCTACCCGATCAGTTCCCTGTTTACCCACGACGCGCCGAAAAACGCCAATGGCGTCCTGGAGCCGAAATATCGTTGGAATCTGCAGGATATCAAGATCACTCCGCTGACTGACAAGGTGTGGACCAGCCCACAATCCAAGCTGAGCTATCACACCGAGTTCAAGATCGATCTGGCCGGCGAGTACCCGACCCATCTGCACGTCAAAATGGCCTGGGACGAGCAAGAGGCGAATGTGCTTGGAAGATTCGTCTACGAAGGCCTGGGCAACGTGACCGGCACTCTGAATGGCGAACCGGTGGAAGGCACGGCCTGGCTGGAAATGCAACCGATCGGAAAGCTCTGACAGACCGAGCAGCTAACATGGATTGCCGGTGCGTTCGTCCCACCGGCCTCACAAAGATGAACCGGAGACAGGTTATCCATCCGGCAGAAAAAACTCGCAAAGCGTGTCGCGATGCGGGTTTTTGCACAACTGGCGGGAGAGGGGATGCGAGCCCCCGATAGGGGTACTCGTTCATGCGAGACTTAGGCCGTTAAGGCGTAAAGCATGCGAAGCGACGGAGACTCCGCTCAGTGTTGTCGTTCAGAGTGCACAAGAACAGCGGCCATCTCAATCTCAATAAGGTGGCCGCTGTGTTCTTCCGACATGGCGCCAAGTTAAGCCCATCAACCCGAGCTATCGAGGCGCGCCCATCAATAAATGTCTCAATGGATGCTTCCCAAATCTCAGGTTATGGTTCCCGCTACACAAAGTGTAGCATGACCCATAACCTGAGATTTCCCTTCCTTACGAATCAAGACTTTACGGACGGTGGGAAGCATCCTGTGAGATTTTGGGAAGCATAACGTGAGATTTTTCCTCTCACAGTAGCGGCCGCCTAGCCGCCGGTTGCCCTCTCGACGAACGTCACCCATCGCCCTCGCCCATCAACGGAAGCACGCAAAAACTGTCCGTCAAATATGCTTATTTTTTCAGATTTGAAATAACGGGAAATAGCACTGACCGGCCGGCATAGCGCCACTGTGTGGAGATGCGCTCGGGGGGATGCCGAGGCGGAGAAGATAACGACGGCGGAACCGAATCGGCCAGACCCATCGTGCGCATCACGTTCCACAACCAGCGCACCCGCCAAAAATGAAAAAAGGCCGAAGTCCACAGATAGCCAACCATCTGCTAAAAGTCGGGTGTCGAGCGTGGCCCTTGGCGAATGCAATATAGCGCGTCAGTGGCCGCCGATGCGCCCACTGTAGCCATAAATTGATTACGCGCGCAAGACTCCGAAATTCACACTGCGCTCGACGCGCCAACGAAAATCCTAAACCAGGCTGGCCGCTCGGTCATTTCACTCAAAGCACAGGGACTCTTGGTCCAGATAAGTCTTCATGCGCGCCAAGGCTGGCAGAAGCTGGCTATCAGCATACGGGCACCCGGTTTCTCGGACCGGTCTCTGACCCTGTTTGTCCGCAGCCTCCGGGGCATGGCCGTGGCCGGCCAATAGCTGCTCAAGCATGGGGGCGTAGCCGGGTTGCCACGCATTCAACATCGGAAACGATGAGCGCATGGCGGTAAGTATCTGCATGCCGGAGTCATCCAGGTCTCCCCAAAAAAAGACGTTCTCACCTCCCGGCGTGTCATCAAAAAGCCAGTGCTCGAATCGTGCCCTGGTCGCCACATCCATGGCCCCCAAGCTGGAGTAATACAGCGAACAACCAGCCTTGTCGCGCAAGCGTTGCGCGCTGGCCTTGAACCCGGACGCGAACACCAGGGCCAGCCGGTCAAAGGTACGGGAGCGGGAGCGGACGGCCCGTTCGAAGGTCATCTGGTTCTCGATGAAGAGCACCGCGGAATGCTCGGCAGATGGTAGGAAGACCTGCATCTGCACCGGCGACTCGGCAAACGGACACTCATCTGTTTCCAGCAGGGCGGCCACCAGGCCTTGGCGGTTATCCAGGACCTTGGACATGCCCCAGAACAGCTTTGCGGACACTTCGCGCAGCAGCAGTGGCTGGCCCTTGAGGTTCCTGAGCTGATTCAGGCGGGCCACCACATCGGCCATCGCACGGCCCGGGATGTCAATGAGATAGCCGCCGACAGCTTTCTTGACCCCATTAGGGGCGTCCAGTGATGCCTGCACTGCGTCCCGCCAGCGTTCGGAAGATGTCTTTTGTCGTGTAAGCCGCCCGGTCGCCTCTCTTATGGCCTGCGCGTTGCGCACGGTGACCCGCACGGGCTGAGCGTAGCCCGAAGGCGAGCGCGCTGCGGCCTGCGGCGTGAGCTCAATCCAGCCTAGCGTGTGAAGCTGGCGCGCCTGCTCCCAGAGCGCCTCTTTGTCCGATTCATACACAGCATTGAACAGTTCAGGCCAGAGTTTGTCGGTCAGGGCCACCGACTGCGCCTTGGCGCTCCCCCTCTGTTCGGCATTGTCCAGGCGGCCCACCAGCTGAGACAGCAGGTGTTGCACGCCCGGCTCCTGAACCCAGGCGGGCACCCAGCTCACGCCGGAGGCGGTCATGCCGGCGTTCCCGTTACGAGAAAGGGGGAAACCTGCGACTCAGGCGGTGCTGGGTGCGGCACTTCCTCGGGCTCCGCCTCATCAAACAGTTGCCGTGCTTTTTCGCGGGCGGCCTGGCGCTGGCGCTCCCACAGCTCGCGCATCTTGTCGGTTTTGAAAACACGTTCGTCGCACTCGGACATGAAGTCCAGTTCGCCGTTTTCTACAGGGGACAGCCGGGTGAAGCTGTATTCGCGGTTGAACTCGTCCTTGATGGCACCGGCCTTCATGGTGGGCATGGCGCTAATGACCTGCAGGTTGAGATTGTCGCGCAGGAAGCTAAGCACGGCACGAGCCCGTGCCTCATCCATCTTAGAGAAGGACTCGTCATTGGCCAGCATCTTGAGGCTCGGCCCTTTTTCGAAGAGCTTGAGCCGGTTGGTCACCACCGCCGCTCGGACGATGTAGGCGGGAGTCTCCAGCTGGCCGCCGGACCCCGTGCCCCACTGGGACAGGCGAATACGGCCGCCGCTGTCGGAGTCGTTGAAGATGTCGTAGCGACGATAGTTGCGATAGTCGGCAATGCGCAGCAGCTCTCGCGTGGCCCGTTCCTGCTCATCGTCCAGGAGCAGCTTGACCAGCCGGTCCCGAATCTCCTGGTGCTTGCCTGACAGCTCGTTCTCGCCAAACAGGTCCAGCACCTCGGTGGACTCTGTCAAACGGGTGACCGCCTCGAAGAATTCCAGGTAGTCCGCGAATTCTGGTTCCCACTTGGACCAATCGATGCTGAAGCGGTCGGCGCCGAATTTGAGGTTGCGCAACTCATTGTTCATCTGCCTGAGCGTTCGGATGCCGTCGTCCACCTTGCTTTTGATTTCCACGCAGAACTGCTTGGTAAAGACGTCGTTGAACGAACTCACGGCTTGTTCCAGCTCAGCCTTGTTGTTGACGAGCCCAATGCCGCGCAGGGCATCTCGGCGCTGCGCGACCGCCTGACACATCGCCACCACGTCGCGGTAGGCCCTGGCGAAATCGTCCGTCTCCTGCAGGTAAGGCAACGTCTGAGGGAACCGCTCATCCGTTCGTGCCCGCTGGTAGTACTCAGCCAGTGCCTCACGTGACTGCCCCAGCTGAATGGGCGGGCGGCGGGAGAACTTGTCCGCAGAGTCGATTTCCGTGTCCAAGCTCAGGTCTTCGGCCAGCCTTGCCTCCACGGCATCGGAGATGACGACAAAGGTCAGCTGCGGGTTGGCCTCTGCCAGCGCTTTAATGCGAGCGATGCCCCGGTCCACCGCATCCAGCCTGGCGGTACGTTTGCCCTCGATATCTTTGATGGCGGCGTTTCCATCCTCGATACACCTGTTCAGTCCAAAAATGATTTGTCGGTCTTCATTCGAGGCATTGTCGAGCTGCTCTATTTCTTTCTGGACATCTTTGAGGGCGCCTTCCAAGTCCTTTACCTCGCTCAAGTCCAATGCGCTCAGTCCGTTGCGTGCGTCGCTGATTGCGCGCGCGAGCTCCTCCAACGGACGCGCTTCCAGACGTGGCTCCTTAAGCCCCCCCAACAGCAGCTGCAGCTTGTTTAGCTGTTCCTTGGTGCTTACCAACTGGCCGGCGACTTCACCGGCAGCCTCCAACTCTGCGGTCACCATCTCTAGCTGCCGGCGGCGAGCTTCCTGGCCAAACACTAGCGCCTTCACGTCGGTGATGAACATGGTGCGTGAGCCGGAACCTTTGCCGTCCTGAGTGAGGCCGCGGCTGGTGAAGCGCAGCTCCTCCGCGCTGGTCACCTTGAGTACCGTGCCGAAGTGGGCCACTAGGTATGCATACACAATCTTGTTGCTGCATTTGAGCTCATGCACGATGGAATCGACGGGTAGGCTCATGCGTTGAGCATCCCGCAGGCACAACGAGCCCTGGATGATGTTGACGCCGCGCCAGTTGTTGGTGCGCGCGTGGTCGAGAACTCGCGCCTCCCACTCAGTGTCCACCACAAGGTTGTACCGGGCCCCGCCCATGTAGCCTTCGATGGCGGGCTGCCACTTCTCGGACAGGGGCTCCACCAAATCGCACAGCACCTGTGGATTGGCCTCGGGCATCAGCTCGCGGATGCGCCCGAGCGCAAGCTCCACCGCCGGTGGATAAGTCACCCCGCCGCGGACTAGGCGCGCTTTCTGGGCTGCCAGGTCTTTTTGTAACGCAGCGGCATCGTTCATCTTCGTCGTCAGCCGAATTTGCTCTTCAACCAATTCGGTCCAAAGGCTGCCACGCCGCGTACCCAACATGGCTTCATGCATGGCGGACAATCCGGCATTGATGTCCGGGCCGAATGCCCAAGAAAACATTAACAGCTGCTCCGGGTTCAACACCTCGTTGGCAGCCGCCTGGCCCACCTGGGTCAGCAAATCGCCTAGGCCATCCAAGTGCGCAGTGGCGTGAGCTTGAGCCACGGAGTCCACGGCCGCATTGACGCCGTCGAAGCCAGGCAGGTTTGGCGTAGAAATGATTTCTTTGGCGCGGTCGTCCAGCAGAGCGGCGGCGATGAGCGAGGTGCGCAGTTCGCCCAGAATACGGCGAGCGTTACCGATTGCACCGCGCTCCTGGGCTTCGTAGTCTTCCTTTTGCACGTGCGCGGGTACGCCCATGAGTTGCGCGCGCAGGCGAAGCCGATGCTCGTCCAAATTGGTTTTGCGAGATGTACGGCCCTCGATTCGGCTGCTCAGTTCAGCTTTCTTCTGCATGGCCTGGGTGACCGCGTCGTGGTGGTCCTGCACCGCTTCCTTGTCCAGCTTTAGCTGTAGCTTGGCCACCAGAAATTCCTGCTGAACGTGCTGCTCATGGGCAATGGCTGTCTGGTCAAGAACGCCGGCCAACGTGTCCAAGCGCTCTACGCTATCCGTCAGTCGGCGGCCTTCCTCGCGCAGTTTGGCCACCTGACGCATGAGTCCGCTGATGCGCTCGATGTCTTGCTGCAGCTGCTTGCCATCGAAGTCCAGGATTTCATCGCGCACCAGCTCGTGCACGGAGCCAATAGGCCGGTAGGCAATCGACTGAACCCAAGCCTTGGCCGCCTGGCTGGCCTCCTCCCAAGGCACACCATTCTTGCCCCGAAACCGGCCATAGAGAGCACACAGGTAATCGCGCTTTTTCTCGTGGAACTCCACCAGCTTGGGGTACTTAGTCTTCAGACGCCGGCCTATGTGCTCCACGGCGACGCAGTGGCGGGTCTCGACATCCTCCATGAAATCTTCGAAGGTCAGGGCCGCGTTGTCCGCGATAAAGAGCAGGAAGGATTCCTGCTTGGCGTGGCGTATCTCGCCCGCGCCCTCCACACGGGCTGAAGCCGCCACCACCGCCGTGAACGTCTTGGCCTGCTCCTCATCTGGGTCGGGTTGGAATACCGCAGCCATGTAGCCCTGGGCGCCATCGGGGCGGGAGAACTTGCTGTACTCGGCGCCGACAACGTAGGATTCGATGGTGCGCTTGGACTTGCCGCTTCGTTGGCCCTGGCTAACTTCTTCTTGTCCGGGGTTGTAGTTCAGGATGCCCCTGAAGCCGGCGGTCATCACGGTCTGCAGGCCGTCCAGCATCGTTGACTTGCCCGAGCCCGTCTCGCCGGTGAGCAGCGTCAGGTCACCCATGTCGTAGTCGCCGGGGCTCATTTGCCCCCAATTCACCAAGATAAGCCGGTCAAGTTTCATTTTTTTGTTCCCTGCGTCTGTACTTCTTGCACTCGTTCGTCTCGCACCGGCTTTTCCTGCGTCGGTGCTTCCTGCTCCAGTTGCCCGTCTGCCTCCAGGGCCGCTGCCAGCGCCTCGTTGGAGACGACGCCCAGAATCAGGGGCCGAATCGCGAGGAATGCGTCCTCGTCCGCAATCGAGAAGGTGGCCGAGAACCGCAGCAGCCGGTGGCGCCTGAGCTCGGCCAAAAGAATCATTCTTTCCCCGTTGCCTGGGGGCAGCTGGCGCTTAAGCTGCGTCTGCAGCGTGACCGCCAGGTCCTCGAAGCTGACCACGGCTTCACCGGTGCTGTCGATGTAGCCCTGGTTGAGCTTCTCTTGGTACAGGAAGCGCAACGCCAACGCGGCCGCCACAAAGTCGGCTGAAAGGCGCGCTTTCAGCGCAGGCACCGGCTCGTGCGAATCCTCCGCCAGCCCATCTACGACTGCACCCGGAGCGTACAGCCGGAAGAACTCGGCGTTGATGTCGTGGTGCAAGTACAGGCCTGCCACACCGAAGTAGTCCGCGAGCAGGGTGGCCACGCGGCGGGCGTCGTCGTAAAGCAGCCGCTCCGTGTGGTCTTCGTCCCGTACGAGTACGCCGTAAGCCATAAGCCGATTCAAGATTTCCCGGTACCGCTCAGGTGTGAGGTTGGAGGCGGCCAGTTGCTCGCGCAATGCAGTGGTGAAGCTCATTGTTTCTTGAAGTCAATCTCGTAATCGAAGCCGTTGTAGAACTCGTTTTCCACTTTTCTGGGCAACCGGGTGGCCTTGAGGTCGCGAGTCTTGGCGTTGCGAACGGCTTCTACGGTCTGCATCGACGCAAGCACGTCGCGAGCGTTGGCCAGGGGTAGCGTAGACAGGCGAACGGGGTGCTTGAACAGGCGAAGATTCCTGCGCAGTTCCTTGGTCAGCTCTTCGTTGGCTACGGCGAAGGCGTCGGCCTGCGCTCGCTTCATGGCCGCCTCCAACCGCGCCGCGCGGGTGGCCCGGGGCGGCACCGAGCTGGTAGCCGCCTTGCGTCGCTGGGCAGCGCTTCGCAGTTTGAAGCTGGAAGGGTCCAGCAGCCGAATTTCCACGGACGCCAGGTGCTCGCCGATGCGTGCCAGGAACCGGTCCTGGCTGGCGCCTTCCAGCTCCGCCGTGCGCTGCACCGCGGATAGGTACGCGTGACGGGTCTGTCCGGTACGCAGCATCATGGATTGCTGTACCAGGCCTGTCACCCGCTTGACATAGTTGTCCATAGCCCGGATGAAGCCGGGCTGCTTGGATTCGTGCGCCGCGTTCACGATTTCCTCAATCCGGTCCAGCAGCCACGTCAGCACCGAATCGCCGGAGTACTCCTTCAGCGCCCAGGCCGCGATGTCGTGCAACTGGGCCTCCATCCGCTGGAACTTGGCGTCGGACAGCTCGATGCGCAGTTGCTCCAGCTTCTGGCGGATGGCGTTGCGATTGAGGGTGGAGCTGTCCACCGTCAGCTGTTTGGAGTAGTCGCGCTGAAAGCGCTCCAGAAACTCCATGAACTCATCCCACTGGTCGTGGACGGTGGCCTGTACCATCAGGTAGCGCACGCGCTCTTGCAGGTAGTCGATGCCTTCGGTCAGGTCTTCAAGCACCTTCTCGGCGTATTCGTACGCATCCACTAAGTCGTGGGCGTCACCCCGCTCCGACAGGGCCGCTTCCAGCGCGTTTCGGCAGCCGCGCATGTTGCGCTGGCGGCTGCGGCTGGGTCGGTGCAGCGTCCAGAACGCCTCGGCAAACAACTTGCCCGGACGGGACAGCCGAAAGGCGGTGACCAGCCCTTGCCTGTCCGGGTACTGCTCCAGCCAGCCGTCGCGCACAAGCCCCCGAATGACCACCACCGTCAGTTGCGCCGGCTCCGCGGTCTCTCCCGTCTCCTCCGTGTTGAACTCGTCCAGTACCTCGTCCTCGGCCTGCATATCCTGGTACTCCCTGACCACTGGCAGCAGCAGCTCCTTGAGAGATTCGCGGTTGAGGTTGTGTGCATAGTCCGCGGCCGGGCCATGCAAGCGCTCATACAGCGCCCGCAGGCATGCCGCGACGAGCTCACGCCGAGAATTGGCTAATGGCCGGAAAAACCTGGCCCGCTCTCCTTCAAAAAAAACTATTGTCACGTCGCGCTCTTCCCCTTATTGACAAGCGGATGTGTATGCCCTTCAGTATCGGTGAAGTCAGAAATAGCGTCGTTTGGCCATGCGCCAAATCGGAACTGCGCCCCGGGACAGAAGTCCTCCGCCCCTAGGGACGCGCCGCAGCATCAGCGGCAAAGGTAAGCAAGTGTTTTTATGTCCCCAATTACCTCCGGTACGTCTTGACGTCCAAGGATGAGGCGACGCCATCACTTTCGTTGTTTTCCGCCGTACTGCCTGTCAGATGAGATATTGTGGCCGGACTGCTTGAGTGCAAAGAATGGACTCAAGTTGGGCTGCCCGCGTCTACAAAACCCGCTAATCAATTTCTTCAGCATTGCGCTCGACAGCTAGTATGCCACCAACATCCGGCTGATTTGGCTGTTGCTGATGGCGATATCGTCCGACGTTGCGAACTGCAGCTACGCCACACCAATCCAGTTAGCCGTTGGCATCGCTAGTGCGGAGGTCTCCATCCGTCATGGTTTGACGGATTCGTGACATGAGCCACGAAATCTCTGCAGCAGAGAAATCCCATGTGCCGGAGCGAACCTTGTCTTCGACGCCCAGCTCGACCCGCCGCAACGCATCATCCAAACCCCATCCCTTGGTTTCGATTTTTCGCTGGGTGTAGACGGCAAGCTGCTGCGCCAGGTCTTCGCATGCGACATACCGCTCGTACATCTCATCGGGCGTCAAACCAGCGAAGTACTTATCGCCGACTTTACGCAGCAGCAGTTTCGGACTCGAGCCTGCAAGCGAGCCCGCCAGCGTCTCCCGCGGAAAATCTTCCGGCACAACATGTTCGTTCGTCATGGCAGCCTCCTGTTAAACAAGGAAATTACGGCGCTGGCACGAACAAATCGTGCCCGGCCCGCGCCCCGAGTACAGCCAGCCGACCGAGGTCGGCGATTCGAATCAGCCCGCCGCGCATCGCGCCATCAGGAAGCGGTTTCGCGCCGACCAGTTCGACGCCAGGCAGCAAGCGGGACAGCGCGGACGCTTTCTTGTCGAGGGCGCGCGCAAGGTCTGCCAGCGGGATGTAGCTCTGGCGGAATACCAGCAACTGATGCGGCAACACCACGCGGCAAGGCTGGCCACGGCGTTGAATCGACTCGGACGCCAGCAGCCCTTCGTCCATCCAGTGCGCAATCGATTCCCATTTCCAGCCGGTCGCTTTGGCCAGCTGCTGAATCGACATGCCGGCCTCGAGCAATGGCGCGCCGAAATACGGCGACACGTCCGCCCTCAGGAAGGGCATTTCGCCCAGCGTTCGCGCATGTGCGACGGCTCTCACCTCGCCGTTCGCAATGGCCTGCATCAGCGACTCGATGGCCTGCTTCTCGCCCAGGCGGCGACTGGTCAGCTCGGCCCAGGTAAGCGTTGCGTCGTCGGCTGCCGCGGCGGGTGCGGCCCACCGGTCCACGCGCCCATATAAATCCAGCACGGATTGGCGCTCGACCGGGCCGCCCTTCATGAGGTCTTCGCGCCAGCGGAGGTCTGACTGAACAACGCCGGCCGCTTTCATGCGCTCGAGCACGGCGGGTGGAACACTGGCCAGTTCGCACGCTGCGAGGTCGGAAATCCATCCGGCACGTTGTTGC
>JBATWJ010000033.1:0-3051 GCA_049672545.1 Burkholderiaceae bacterium | reverse complement strand
GCTTCGACGCCTACCGGCTGATGCGCGCCGCCGCCGGCGGCCTGACGGTCCGCAAGACCGGGCGCCGCCACGACTTCGCGCTGACCCAGCGCCACGACTGGACGGAAGGGCGCGACATCGTGCGGCTGGCGACGCTGGCCGAATATCGCGCCAACCCGGGCTTCGCCACCGAGCTGCCGAACCAGCGCGTGCCCGGTGCATCGCTGTATCCGGAATGGCAGTACAAGGAGCACAAGTGGGGCATGGCGATCGATCTGAACGCCTGCATCGGCTGCAACGCCTGCACCATCGCCTGCCAGGCGGAAAACAACATCCCGGTGGTCGGCCGCGAAGAAGTGCAGCGCGGGCGGGCGATGCACTGGATCCGCGTCGACCGCTACTACCTCGGGCCGAAGGAAACGAAGGAAGGCGGCCGGCGCCCGCCACGCACCGCCTTCCAGCCGGTGCCGTGCATGCATTGCGAAAACGCGCCGTGCGAGGAAGTGTGCCCGGTCGGCGCCACCGTGCACGACAGCGAGGGCTTGAACGTGCAGGTCTACAACCGCTGCGTCGGCACCCGCTTCTGCTCCAACAATTGCCCGTACAAGGTGCGCCGCTTCAATTTCCTGCAGTACTCGAACACCGACATCGAAAGCCTGAAGGCGGGCAAGAATCCGGAAGTCACGGTGCGCCGGCGCGGCGTGATGGAAAAATGTACCTACTGCCTGCAGCGCATCACGCGTGCCCGGCTCGACGCCGAAAAGCTCGGCCGGCCGCTGCGCGACGGCGAGGTGGTCACCGCCTGCCAAGCGGTCTGCCCGACCGAGGCGATCCAGTTCGGCGACCTGAACGATCCGCACAGCCGCGTCAACCGCGTCAAGGCGTCGCCGCTCGACTACGCGCTCTTGGCCGAACTGAACACGCGCCCGCGCACCACCTATGCGGCGCGCGTGATCAATCCCGATCCGGAGCTGGACTGATGGCGACCGATTCCCACCCCCGCGAGACGCCGCCGGTGTCCACCGACATCGGCGTGCTGCGCGCCGGCTGGGGTTACGCATCGGTGTCGGACAAGATCGCCGGGCTGGTGTTGGCGCGGCCCGTGCGCTGGCCGTGGCTATCGGCCTTCCTGTTCACCTTCGCCTGCGTGCTGGTGTTTTTGGGCGCCACCATCTGGCTGTTCATCGAGGGCGTCGGCATCTGGGGCGTCGACATCCCGGTCGCCTGGGGTTTTGCGATCGGCAATTTCGTCTGGTGGATCGGCATCGGCCACGCCGGCACCTTCATCTCGGCGGTGTTGCTGCTGCTGCGGCAGAAGTGGCGCACCTCGATCAACCGCTTCGCCGAGGCGATGACGCTGTTCGCCGCCGGCATCGCCGGCATCTTTCCGATCCTGCACCTGGGGCGGCCGTGGTTTTTCTACTGGCTGGTGCCGTACCCGGACGTGATGAACGTCTGGCCGCAGTGGCGCAGCCCGCTGGTATGGGATTTCTTCGCGATTTCCACCTACCTGCTGGTGTCGCTGCTGTTCTGGTACGTCGGCCTGATCCCGGACCTGGCGACGCTGCGCGACCGTGCCGGTGTCGCGCCGGTGCGGCGCGCCAGGCAGTTCGTCTACGGCCTGCTGGCGCTCGGCTGGCGCGGCGAGGCACGCCATTGGGCGCGCTACGAGACCGCCTACCTGCTGCTTGCCGGGCTGGCGACACCATTGGTGGTGTCGGTGCATACGATCGTGTCGTTCGATTTCGCGATCGGCAATACGCCCGGCTACCACTCGACCATCTTCCCGCCGTACTTCGTCGCCGGCGCGCTGTTTTCCGGCTTTGCGATGGTGCTGACGCTGGCGATCCCGCTGCGGCATTTCTTCGGGCTGCAGGATTTCATCACCGGCAAGCACCTCGCCAACGCCGCCAAGGTGCTGATCGCCACCAGCTGGCTGGTGGCCTACGGCTACGCGGCGGAAATCTTCACCGCCTTCTACAGCGGCGACGAGTTCGAGCGCTACATGACGATCAACCGCTGGCTGGGCCCGTACGCGCCGGTGTACTGGTCGATGCTGGTGTGCAATATCGTGGTGCCGCAGCTGTTGTGGTGGCGCGCCGTGCGGCACAAGGTCTGGCTGCTGTTCGCGGTCAGCCTGGTGGTCAACCTCGGCATGTGGATGGAGCGCTTTCTGATCGTTGTCTCCAGCCTGCACCGCGATTTCCTGCCGTCGGCCTGGGGCATGTTCTATCCGACCTTCTGGGACTGGGTGCACCTGCTGACCTCGATCGGCCTGTTCGCCTGGCTGTTCCTGCTGTTCGTGCGCTTCCTGCCGTTGATCTCGATTGCCGAAATGCGCGAGCTGGTGCGTGAAAGCGCGGAGAAGAAGGCATGAGCGCCGGGGCCGGCCTGCTGGCCGAATTCGCCACCGCCGACGCGCTGTTGGCAGCGGCCAACCGCGCGCGCCAGGCCGGCTACCGCAAGCTCGAAGCCTACGCGCCATTCGCGGTCGAGGGGCTGGCCGAGGCGGTCGGCCTGCGCCGCAACCGGATCCCGCTGATGACGTTGCTGGGCGGTATCGCCGGCGGCGGCGCCACCTATTTCCTGCTCTGGTATTCGGCGGTGATCGACTATCCGATCAACGTCGGCGGCCGGCCGCTGCACAGCTGGCCGTCGTTTTTGCCGCCGACCTTCGAGATCACGATCCTCGGCGCCGCCGTCGCGGCCGTGCTCGGCATGCTGCTGGCCAATGGCCTGCCGCGACTGCACCACCCGCTGTTCGACGTACCGGAATTCGACCTTGCCAGCCGCAACCGCTTCTTCCTGTACCTGCCGGCGGCCGATCCGGCGTTCGACGCCGAGCGCAGCCGCCGCTTCCTGGACGGCCTGCGGCCGCTGCTGGTGCGCGAGGTGCCGGCATGAAAACCGCCATCTTCCTGCTCGGCGCACTGCTGCTGGCCGGTTGCGAGCAGGCGCGCCAGGACATGTACGACCAGCCGAAGTACAAGCCGCTGGCGGCATCGGCGCTGTTCGAGGACGGCAGCTCGGCGCGCACGCCGCCGGCCGGCACCGTGCCGCATGCGATGGGGC